>DATNQI010000024.1 GCA_036704125.1 Pantanalinema sp.
TTCGCCGGGATGACGGGCCTTTTCAGGGCAAACGGGATGCTCACGGGGACGCGATCCCTTGGTAGCCTTCCCTGTAGGAGCCCGCGTTAGACTCCCCAGTCCCTCAGGTAGTGGAAGTCCTTGTCCAGGGTGCGGTTCGAGATCTTGGGCAGCACCGGCGGCCGGCGCTTGAAGTGGTTCTGGCGGATGCGCTTCTCGACCGTCTTGAGCATCTCGCCCGAGAAGCCCAGGGCGAGGACCTCCTCGCGACTCTTGCGCAGGTCCACCAGGTGATAGAGCAAGCGATCGACCTCGTCGTAGGTGAAGCCGAGATCCGCCTCGTCGCTCTGCCCTTCGAACAGGTCCGCCGAAGGCGGCTTGTCGATGATGGCCGAAGGCACGCCCACGTGCCGCGAGAGCTGGCGGACCTGGGTCTTGTAGAGGTCGCCCAGGGGGTTGAGGGCCGAGGCCAGGTCCCCGTGCTGGGTGCCGTAGCCCAGGAGCAGCTCGGTCTTGTTGGAGGTGCCGATCACCAGGCCGTTCACCAGCGCCGAGTGGTCGTAGAGGATGCACATGCGCTGGCGAGCCATGAAGTTGCCGCGCCGCATGGCGCTCGCGTCCGGGTGGCCGGCGTAGAAGGCGTCCACCATCGGGGTGATTTCCTCGGTCAAGAGCGAAAGGCCCAGGTCGTCGGCGACCAGCCGGGCGTGGGCCAGGCTCTCGGGGTTGCTCGTCTTGTAGGGCATGGCGATGACGCTCACCGCCTCGGGACCGAGCGCCCGCGCGGCCAGGTAGGCCGCGAGCGCCGAGTCGATGCCGCCGGAGAGACCGAGCACCACCCGCTTGAAGCCCACCTTGGTCACCTCGTTGACGAGGAAGCGCTCGAGGAAGGCGGTGCAGAGTGGCGCGTTGAGGGTCAGGGGATGCTGGTTGTCGCTCATTCCCTTATCTTACGGTCCGATGCTCGCGCGCGTCCAGCCTCAGGCCTTGCCGTTCAGCATCCCGGCCAGGTCCAGGCCGAGGGCCTTGGCGATCTTGAGCTCGGCGGCCAGGGCGTCGTAGGTCGCCTGGATGTAGGTGGCGCGGGCCTGGGACACGGTGCTCTCGGCGTCGATGGCCTCGGTGCCGGTGCCGGCTCCCTCGCTGTAGCGCAGCTGGGCCAGGTCGAAGCCGGCCTGGGCGGTCTTGAGCCCTTGCTCGGCGGCTGCGATCCGCTCCTTGGCCTCGCTGCGATCGGCGATCGCCTTCTCCACCTCGAGCCGGATCCCTTCGCGCAGGGCCTGGAGGTTGGCGGCGTCCGCCTCCTGGGTCTTCTCGCCGGCGCGGATCTGGGCGTGGATCTTGCCTCCGTCGAAGAGCTCCCAGCTGGCCGAGCCGATGATCGCGTAGCCGGGCACGTCGAGCTTGTTGGCCAGGAGCATCCCCGACACGCCCACGGTGGGCAGCAGCCCCCGGCGGGTGATTTCGGTGCTGAGCGCGTCGATCCTCTGCTGGCCCTGGGCGACCTTCACCTCGGGGCGCGCCTGGATCCCGCTCTCGACGGCGCCGTCGTCGGCCGTCACCGCCGGCAGGCTGGGAGCCAAAAGGGCGCGATCGTCCAGGGGCTCGTGGATGGCGGTCGAGAGGCTCAGTCGGGCGAGCTTGACGGCGTTGCGGGCCTGGATGACCCGGCCCTTGACGTTGGCGAGCGCCGTCTGGGCCTGCAGGGTGTCGAAGCGGGTGCCGATCCCGTTCTTCTCGCGGGCCTGGGCGTCCTTGAAGTGGGCCTGGGCCTGGCGATCGCTCTCGAGGACCGCCGTGAGAAGGCTCTCGGCGCGCAGCACGTTGAGGTAGGCGTTGGCGGTGTCGAAGGCGACGCTCTGGCGCGAGAGGCGCGCGCCCTCCTGGGCCATGGCCTTGCCGGCCGCGGCGGCCTCCTGGCCCAGGCCGAGCCTACCGCCGGTGTAGAGCGGCTGGGTGACGCTCAGGGTCTCGCTGAGCATGAAGCCGAGGTCGAGCCCCGGGGCCATCGCCTTGAGCATGTGCGACAGGTTGCTGTCGATGATGCCGATGTGGAGCGGCGTGGCGCTGAGGGTCACGGTGGGCAGCATCCGGGCGCCGGCCTCGCCCTGCCGGGCATCGGCGGCGCCGATCCTGGCCTCGGCGGCCGTGACGGCGGGGCTGGTGGAAAGGGCGGCCGAGACCGCGGCGCTCAGGTCGAGGGGACGGCTGGCCGCCAGGGCAGGGTGGGCCGTGGCGACGAGCGCCGCCGCGGCGATGACGGGCGAAAGGCCCTTGGTGAGGGTGTTGTGCATGGAAAGTGGCCTCCGGTGCCGAGAGGGGAGAGAAAGGACTTACTCGATCACGGCCATGGGGGCATGACCCGCTTGGCCTCGGTGTTTCTGCTTGACCAGGAAGAGGGCGGGGATGGCCCCCGCGAACATGACGATCCCCGAGATCCAGAAGGTGTCCTGGAAGGCGAGGACGGCTGCTTGTTTGCTCGCGAGCATGCCGATCACGGCGCCGGCCTGCTGCTGGGCGACGAGCGCGTTCGAGCCGTGGCTCATCATCAGGCCCTTGAGGGCGCCGACGGCGTGCCCCGCCAGGCCGTTGCGGGCCGCGTCCTGGCCGATGATCGCCGTGTGGAAGGCCGTGCGCTGGCTCAGGATGGTGGCGAGGATCGCGATGCCGAAGCTGCCGCCGATCTGGCGCGTGACGTTGAAGAGGCCCGAGGCCTGCCCGATCTTCTGGATGGGGACCGCCCCGAGGGCGGTCTGGTTCATGCTGGGGAAGGCGAGCCCCATGCCGATGCCGCGCAGGATGGTCCACCCGTAGATGGTCGCAAGAGGGGTCTCGGGGGTCATGTGGGACTGGAGGATCAGCGAGAGGCCCATCAGGCCGAGGCCACCGATCAGCGGGACCCGTGGGTCCAGCCGGTTGGAGAGAATGCCCGCGATCGGCATCATGAGGCCGACGGTGAGGCCGGAAGGCAGCATGATGAGGCCCGTCTTGACCGCGTCGTAGCCCATGACGGTCTGCAGGAAGACCGGCAGCAGGAACATTCCCCCGAACAGCCCGACGCCCATCACCACCGAGGCGACGGTGCCCGCGCTGTAGGTGAAGTTGCTGAACAGGCGAAGGTCGATGAGGGGCTCCTTGCGCCACAGCTCGACGACCAGGAAGATCCCGAAGCTGACGGCGGCTACCGCGAACAGGCCAAGGATGTAGGGGCTGTCCCAGCCCTTGGAGTGGCCGTCGCTGACCCCCACCAGGAAGGCCGAGAGGAAGACCGCCATCGAGACGAAGCCCCAGACGTCCATCTTGACGTTCTTGAGCACGGTCTCGCGCAGGACCGAGGCGGCCATGAAGGTCGCGATCAAGCCGGGGATGAGGTTGACGTAGAAGATCCAGCGCCAGTTGATGTACTCGACCAGGTAGCCCCCCAGGGTGGGCCCCAGAGTGGGGGCGAGCATGGCGCCGATCCCCACGATGGCCATGGACATGCCGCGCTTCTCCGGGGGGAAGGCCTCGAAGACGATGGCCTGCCCGACGGGCTGGATGGCGCCGCCCGCGATCCCCTGGAGGATCCGGAAGAAGATCAGGCTCTCGGCGCTCCAGGCGGCCCCGCACAGCATGGAGGTGACGGTGAACAGGAAGATGGCGATGGCGTAGAGCTTCTTTCGCCCGATGCGATCGGCCAGGAAGCCGGTGGTCGGCATCATGGCGGCGGCCGCGAGCATGTACCCCGTCGAGATCCACTCGATGTCGTCCACGTTGGAGCCGAAGGCCGCCATGATGTGCGGCAGCGCCACGTTGACGATGCTCGAGTCGATGATGACGATGAACATGCCCATGATGACCGGCAGGGCCGCCCACCACATGTAGTTCTGGTCCGTGATCAGGTGGGCGAAGGGGTTGGGGAGCCCCCTTCGCTGGGTCGTGACGGCCATGGGGCCTCCTGCTTACAGCGTGCGGGCGTCGATGTCGATGACGGCCGACATGCCGGGCTTCAGCTGGTGGCCCTGATCCTCGACGGCGATCTTGACCGGGATGCGCTGGACGACCTTGGTGAAGTTGCCTGCTGCGTTGTTGGCGGGCAGGAGCGAGAACTGGCCGCCGGTGACCGAGCCGACCTGCTGCACCTTGCCGTGGAAGGTCTTGCCGGGGTAGGCGTCGATGTGGACGTCCACGGGGGCGCCCTGCTGGACGCGGCGGATGTAGGTCTCCTCGATGTAGCTCGCGATCCAGACCTTGTCGGTCTCGGTGAGCGAGTAGAGGCCCTGGCCGGGCGAGACCTGCTCGCCGACGTTGCTCATGCGGCGCGCGATGACGCCCGACACCGGGGCGGTGAGGGTGGCGTGCGAGAGCTGGAGCTTGGCCATGTCGACCGCGGCCTGGGCCTGGGCGATCTGGGCCTGGACCGTCTCGACCCCGCCGCGCTTGATGGTCACGGCCTGGGTGCCGGCGTTGGCGAGGCGGACCCCCTCCGTGGCGGAGCTGAGCTGGCTCGTGGCGGCGGTCACCCCCGACTCGGCGGCGGTGGCGCCGGTCTTTGCCGCTTCATAGGCCTGCCGGGAGATGCCGCCCGCGGCGAAGAGGCGCTCGATGCGCGAGAGATCGGCGTGGGCCTTCTCGGCGTTGGCCTCGGCGGTGTTGAGGGCCGCGCGGGCGGCGCGCACCGCGGACTCGGCCTGGGCGATCTGGGTCGAGGTCTGGGTGCTCTGGAGCGAGACCCCGGTCTCGGAGGTCTTGAGGCCGGTCCTGGCGACCGCTAGGCCCGCCTCGGCCTGGGCGAGCTGGGCCTTGAAGTCGGTCTCGTCGAGGACGGCGACCACCTGGCCGGCCTCGACCTGCTGTCCCTCGTCGACCAGCAGCTGGGCGATGCGGCCCGGCACGCGCGAGCTGACGGTGATCAGGTTGCCCGCGACCTGGGCGTCCTCGGTCGAGACGAAGGCCTGGCGGTGCGTCCACCACTTGCCGCCGTACACCCCGCCGACCGCCAAGGCGACGGCGAGGACACCCATCAGGACGACGGGCGGCTTGCGCTTCGAGGTGACCTTGAGGTCCTCGACGGGGGTGGGGGCGTTACCGTTGGCGCTGGATTCAGCAGTTTGCATGGTTCTCTCCGTCAGGGGATGCGTGGGCGGTACGGATGGACGTGGCGAAGATCTTGAGGCCCTGGGCCAGCTGCGCCCGGTCATCGGCCGAGAGGTCCTGGAAGACCATCGTGAGGCGCTTGATGGATTCCTCGACGATCGCGGCGAGGACCTCCTGGCCCTGGGGCGTGAGGTGGACCTGCACGACCCTGCGATCGAGGGGGGATTGCTGGCGCTCCACCAGGCCGCTCGAGGCGAGCCGATCGATCACGCTGGTGCTCGCGCCGTGGGTCACGTTCAGGAGGTCGGTCAGCTGGCTCATGGAGCGAGCCCCGTGGTGCTGCAGGTGCTTGAGCGCCATGTAGTGGGAGACGTTCAGGCCGTACTGGTCGATGAGTCCGTGGAGCAGCTTGCGCAGCCCGCGAAAGCCGTCGAACAGGTCGTTCAGCAGGTCGGATCGGGGATCGGAAAATGGCATGGGCGCTTCCTCTTGAACTTTCAATTACTAAAATATCCAGCTCAAGAATATTTCACAAGTTAAAATAGTTGAAGCCTGCCCAGGAAAAACCCCCGGAGCCTCGGGCTCCGGGGGTTGAGGTTGGAACGGGTCTTAGCTGAGGTACCCGCGCAGCTGCTCCTTGAAGGCCGAGCTGCGCAGCTTCTGGAGGGCCTTTGCCTCGATCTGGCGGACCCGCTCGCGGGTGACGCCCATGTCGTGGCCGATGCCCTCGAGGGTGCGCTGGGTCTCGCCGTCGAGGCCGAAGCGCCGGCGCACCACGTACAGCTCGCGGTCCGTCAGGTGAGTCTCGAGCATGGTCTGGACGTCCTCGGACAGCATGCGGTTCATGACGGTCGCGGGGGGGCTTGCGGTGTACTGGTCCTTGATGATGTCGCCCAGGCGGCTGTCGTCGTCCTTGCCGATGGGGGTCTCCAGGCTGATGGGCTCGCGGTCGGCCTTGGTGATCTCGCGCAGCTTCTCGACGGTGATCGCGAGCTCGGCGGCGACCTCGTGCTCGTTGGGGGCGCGGCCCAGCTTCTGGCTCATCAGGCGGATGGTCTTCTTGACGCGCGAGATGGTCTCGACCATGTGGACCGGCACGCGGATGGTGCGGCCCTGGTCGGCGATCGCGCGGGTGATGGCCTGCCGGATCCACCAGGTGGCGTAGGTCGAGAACTTGAAGCCCTTGCGGTAGTCGTACTTCTCGGCGGCGCGCATCAGGCCCATGTTGCCTTCCTGGATGAGATCGAGGAAGGAGAGGCCCCTGCCCAGGTGCTTGCGGGCGATGGAGACCACCAGGCGAAGGTTGGCCGCGACCAGCTGGCGCTTGGCCTTCTCGTCGCCGTTGGCGACCCGGCGGGCGAACTCGAGCTCCTCGGGGTGGCTCAGGAGGCGGCGGCGGCCGATCTCCTGCAGGTACATCCGGATGGAGTCGTCGGACTGCTCGTGGTGAGTGCCCGTGGTGGAGACGTTGATCTTCTTGGTGAGGGCGACTTCTTCTTCGGGCGTCTCGGTGGCGTCGAGATCCTCGGGCTCTTCCTCGGCGTTGTTGAAGGCGAGGTCGCGCGAGTGGGTGAGGGGCTCCTCCTCGAAGGGGACCGGAGCGGCGATCTCAACGAGCATTTCACCGGCGAGCTTAGGCAACTAGCACCTCCTCATATGTAAAGCCAGCTAGGACTGGCGTGGCCGCTCCTCGTGTCGCGGTGGCGACGGGACGATCCGCTCGGGGTGCCGGCTGGGCGAGGCAAGGTCGGGCCGTTTGCCAAATTCGCCTGCTCAGGGGATAATGCCCTCGTCCCGGATCGCCTTGCCCCGCTGGAAAGGTGACGCGTGTCACCGTCTTTCGCGCGAAGAGCTCGGCAGCTTTTCAGTATATAGATAAATCCAACCGATTTCTAGCGTGTTCTTTATCATTCTTTAAAAATCATTTAATACCGGCCTTCCCGGCGGGGGGTGATGCGTCCTTCATCGTACCCGTCCGATCGTTTTTGTATCAGGCGACCTGCCATGTCAGCCCCCTACGACGCCTATTCCACCGTTTACGACCGCACCGGCCAGAGCCGCTTCAGCCTGCGGATGGTCGGCTATGCCCGCGAGCTCTGGGAGCTGTCGGGGCACGAGCCCCGCTCGGTCCTCGAGCTGGCCTGCGGGACCGGCTCGGCCGCGGTGGCCTTCGCCAACCGGGGCTTTTCCGTCACCGCCGTGGACCGGTCCGAGGCCATGCTGGAGCTCGCGCGGGCCAAGGCCGCGCGCTGGGGCGCCGAGGTGAGCTGGCGCTGCCAGGACATCCGGGAGCTCTCGCTCTCAGGCACCTTCGATGCGGCCACCTGCTTCTACGACTCCGTGAACTACCTTTTGGTTCCCGACGATCTCCAGAAGGCCTTCGAGCAGGTGCGCGCGCACCTGGCGCCGGGCGGCCTGTTCCTGTTCGACGCCATCACCGAGTACGCGGTCGCGACCGCCTGGGGCAACGAGACCGAGGTCAGGGTCGAGGACGCCTACGCCCGCATCTGGCGCTCCACCTACGAGCCGCGCGAGAGGGTCGGCACCCTCAAGGTGGACTACTTCGTCGCCGAGAGCGAAGCCGGCCTCTACCGCCGCATCCAGGAGACCCACCACCATCGCGGCTACTCGCTCTTCGAGGTCCGCGAGGCACTGGAGCGCGCCGGCTTCGATCTCCTGAACGCCTACGACTGCCTCACCCTCAACGCCGTGAGCGCCTCGACCTACCGGATCGCCTACCTGGCTCGCCGGTCCTGAATCCGGCTGATCGGCTCGCCTTGCCGCTTTTCATCCGGTCGTCGGTATAGCTCGCCAGCCACCGGGGTACATGGTAGGTGGCGCTCGCGCTTGTTATGATGGCTCAGGCAAGGGCCCGCGTGCCGATCGAAGGCTGATCGAAGAAGGACTCCGGATTGACAGGGAAGGCCGCTCTCATCCTCGCCATGACCCTCGCGATCGCCCCCTGCGCCCTCGTCGCCGGCGGGGCGGTGGCCCCTGCGTTCGCGGCCGAGGAGGTCAGGGGCGATCGCGCCTGGGTCTACGCCATGCAGGCGGTGGACGACCTGATCGGTTCGGGCAAGCACGAGGCGGCGATCGCGCAGCTCGAGGCCCTCCTGAAGGCGGCCCCCAAGGTGCGCGCCGGCGAGGCCCACCTTCGCCTGGCGAGCCTGTACGCGCAGCTTGGGCGCTACGACGCCGCGATTTCCCACGGCGACGACGCCATCGAGGCCTGGCCCGAGAACGGCTGGAACTACCTGCCGGTCGCGCGGGTGCTGGCCATGGCGGACCGGCCCGAGGCTGCGATCGCGCTCTGCACCGAGGCGATCCGGCGCGATCCGGCGGTGCGCCTCGCGGCCCAGGAGCTGATCTTCCAGATCCAGGCCGGCGCCATCCAGCCCGAACCCAGCACCTCGCCCGCTCCTCGGCCGCCGGCGCCGGTGGCGCCGACCCCGCTGTACGTGGCCCTGGGCTCGCTCTTGACCCTCGGCGCCGGGGCGCTGGTGTTCGGCGTCTCGGCTCGTCGGCGCCCAGCTCCCCCGGCGCCCGCGGAGGCCGTCCGGGCGGAGCAGACCGGCCCCATCACCTACGGCCCTTTGGGGGTGCGAATGCGCGAGGTGGGCGAGATGGTGGGCCCCTACCGCATCCTCAGGGTGGTGGGCAGCAGCCTGCACTCGATCCTCTACTGCGCCGAGGACACGCGCCTCGGGCGCCAGGTCGCCCTCAAGCAGGTGGCGAGCGGCGTGGGCACTCACGACGGCATCATCTCCCGTTTCCAGAAGGAGGTCCAGAGCCTCATCGCCCTCTCCAACCACCACGACGGGGTGGTCAAGGTCTTCGACTACATGGAGCCCTCCATGCTGGTGACCGAGTGGATCGAGGGCGAGAACCTGGAGGAGGCCGCGCCCCTCCCCGTGGACCGGGTGCTCGAGGTCGGCATCGCCCTGTGCGACGTGCTGGCCTTCGCCCACGCCCGCGGAATCGTGCACCGGGACATCAAGCCGAGCAACGTCATGCGCACGCTGCACACGGGCCACGTCAAGCTCCTGGACTTCGGCATCGCCAAGAACGCCGCCCTCGGGACCTCCAACCTGACGCTCGACGCCAACGTGCCGATCGGCACCTTCACCTACATGCCTCCCGAGCAGTTCGCCGCCCCCAACCAGGCCAAGGCGCCGTCCGACCTCTACTCGCTGGGGCTGACCCTCTACCGCCTCATCACCGGGGAGATGCCCACCGAGCCCTGGCTGGGGCCCCGGACCTTCGGCCTCATCCCCACCGAGCACTTCAGGCCCCTGACTCCCCAGAGCCGCGCGATCGCCATGACCGTCGCGGCGACCCCGGGCGTTGCGGACGACCTCGGCTGGGTGGCCGAGCTGGACGCCATCATCCGGCGCGCCTTCGAGGAGAATCCGGCCGACCGGTATCCGGACGCCCTGAGCTTCAAGCGCGCCCTGGAGGGGGTCTGGCACAAGGTGGTGGCGCGCTCGCTGGCGTAACCGGGCGTCCTTCCGGGTAGGATGAAGGGAGACCCATCCCATCCCCGCCTGGAAGGAGCCCCCGCCCCATGGCCCAGATCATCGTGGCCGGAAACCCCGTCAACGAATTCGAGAAGACCGTCGCACGCACGCTCGGCCACCTGAACGAGGGCTACGTGGCGCTGACCAACGTCATCCTGCCCGGCTTCTACCACAAGCAGAGCAACATCGAGATCGACATCATCCTGGTCTCGACGCACGCCATCTACGCCATCGAGACCAAGTACTGGCAGGGGGAGGTCCACGGCCACGTCAACCAGAAGAACTGGCGGGTCCAGCGGGACAACAACCCCCCCCACCAGATCGAGAACCCCCTGCAGCGCTGCGAGATGAAGGCCAAGACCCTCAACACCATCCTCTCGCGCTGGAACTCGGGCCTGATGGGCAAGCTCAAGACCAAGGCCCTCATCGTCGTGCCGCCCCACACGCCCCTTCACGTGGAGAACCCGACCGACATCGAGCTGGTGACCCTGGAGCGCCTCTTGCCGGTCATCCAGGCGGATGCCGAGCGCATGCGCCACGAGGCGACCGCCGCCCAGGTCAAGGAGATCAGCCAGGTCCTGGTCGGCAGCAACCTCGAAGAGGGGGAGTGCCTGCCCTTCGAGAACTACGGCATCGTGGCCACCCTCAAGCGCTCGCCCCGCTCGGTCTCGTTCAAGGCCGTCAACGCCATCACCGAGCGCCAGGTCTTCATCAAGAAGCTGATCTCGGACGTCAACCTGCCGCCGGACAAGCTTGCGCTCTGGAAGAACCGAGCGGTGCGCGAGGCCCGGGCCACCGCCAAGCTGTCGCACCCCAACCTCGTCACCATCCTCGACGTGCTTGAGGACGAGGGCAACCTCTACATCATCTCCGAGTGGGTCGAGGGCTTCAACCTGGTGGACAAGATCGGTTCGCTCTCCTGGCGCGAGGCCCTGGGCTATGCGGCCCAGGCCGCGGCCGGCCTGAACGCCGCCCACCACGCCACTCCCCCCGTGGTGCACCGCAACGTGACGCCCGCGAGCATCCGGGTCTCGGACGAGATCGTCAAGGTCACCAACTTCTCGGGGGCCCACATCGAGGGCGATCCCTCGATCGTCTTCACCGAGGCGATCCACGGCCGCGACCCCGCCTACTCGGCCCCCGAGCTCTTCACCAACGCCTCGGGCGCCGATCCGCGCAGCGACGTGTACGGCCTGGGCGCGACCCTGTACCACCTGGTGACGGGCCAGAAGCCCGAGAGCTTCATCTCCCGCACCTCCAACCCCCCCGCGCACGAGCTGAACCCTCAGCTGCCCGAGGCGCTCGGTGTGGCTCTCGCCAGGGCCATGCAGCCCCTGCCCGCCTCGCGCTTCGCGACCATGCAGGAGTTCCGCGAGGCCCTGCGCGCCATTCTCGCCTGATCGTCGAAAGGAACCTCACCCCCATGCTCGAAGTCGGATCCCCCATCCCCGATCTCACCCTGCGCGGTGTCGACGCGCGGGGCGAGGAGGGCGCGTACCGTCTTGCCGACCTGCTGGTGCCCGGCAAGGACCTGGTCCTCTACTTCTATCCCAAGGACGACACCCCCGGCTGCACCACCGAGGCCTGCGACTTTCGCGACGGCCTGGGCGAGCACGGCGACAAGGTCGTCGTGGTGGGCGTCAGCCCCGACTCGCCGGAGCGCCACCGCAAGTTCCAGGCCAAGTACGGCCTGCGATTCGCCCTGTTGAGCGACACCGAGAACAAGCTGATGGAGCTGTTCGGCGCCTGGGGCGAGAAGAAGAACTACGGCAAGGTCTACGTCGGCGTCATCCGCTCGACCTTCGTCATCGGCCCCGACGGCCTCATAAAGGCCTGCTACCGAAACGTCAAGGCCACCGGCCACGCCGCGCGCATCTACGGCACGCTGGCGTAGCTCCGCCACGCAAGAGAGGCCGCCCGATTTCGGGCGGCCTCTCTTGCGTGGATGGGGTCACGGTCTGCGGGCGACGACCACTCGCTCGATACCGCCCAGGTCGCTGCGCACCGAGAGGTCTTGCCAGCCGTGGGCCTCGAGCAGGGCCTTCACGGGCTGGGCCTGGTGGATGCCGACCTCCACGGCCAGCACCCCGTCAGGGGCGAGCAGCGCTCCGGCCTCCGCTGCGAAGCGCCTGTACCACACCAGGGGATCGTCGCCGGGAGGGGTGAGCGCCATGCGAGGCTCGAAGTCCCTGACCTCGGGCTCGAGGCCCGGGATGTCCTCTTGCGGGATGTAGGGCGGGTTCGACACCAGGTAGGTGATCGCCCCGGCGTGGGCCTTGAGCGGCCCGAGGCCGTCGCCGAGGACGAGCTCCACGCGATCGCCCACCTGGTGCCGCGCGATGTTGGCCTCGGCCACCAACGCAGCCTCGGAGGAGAGCTCGACGGCGACCACGCGGGCGTACTTCAGGTAGCTCGCGAGCGAGACGGCGATCGCGCCGCTGCCCGTTCCCACGTCCGCGATGAGCACCCCTTCGCGCGCGCCCTCGGCCTCTTCGAGGTCGAGCACGGCCTCGACCAGGATCTCGGTGTCGGGGCGCGGGACCAGCACGGCGGGGGAGACCTCGAACTCGAGGCCCATGAACTCGGTCTTGCCGGTGATGTGCTGCAGGGGCTCGCGGGTGCTGCGGCGGTTGATCAGCGCCTCGAACTCGGCGAGCTCGCCGGCGCTCAGCTCGCGCGACATGTGGTTGATGAGGCCCAGGCGATCGAGGCCGGTGGCCATGCTGAGCAGCAGGGCCGCCTCGATGTTGCCGGTGCCGACGCCGGCCTCGCGCAGGTGGGCGCTGCCGCGGTGAAGGGCGTCGCCGATGGTGGGGGCGCTCTCCACGGCGAGGGGGGCTTTGAGGGTGAAGGTGGTCATGCGGACTCCAGTTTGAGGATGGGATCGCTGCGCAGGGCGAAGAGGGCGTTGCGGTTGCGCTCCAGGCCGGTGGGGTCGTCCGAGAGGATGCCCAGGCGGCCGAGTTCGGCGCGGATCTCGAGCAGGGGGACTCCTCCCAGGTCGCGCTCGGCCAGCGCCGCCGCGACGCCGAGGGCCGTGCCCAGGGTGACGTTGTACTGCACCAGGCGGCAGAGCGAGTGGGCGAAGGGGGTGTAGCCCCCGGCACGGCTCGCGATGCCGAGGTTGCGGACCGCGTGGAAGAGACCCGCTTCCAGGACCACGTGGGCGGTCAGCGGGTTGGGCACCGCGACGGCCCGGAAGCCCCTGAAGTCGGGATAGTAGCAGAAGGTCCCGACGCTGCCGGCCTCGCGGCTCTCGACGATCTCGGTGAGGCTCAGGCGGTGCCGGGTGCCGAGCGCGTGCCGGGTCTGGCGCACGTAGACGCCGTTCGGCAGCGCGACTCGCGCCTCGCGCCAGCCGAGCTCGTCCTGCAGGAAGCGCTCGAAGCGCGCGGCCTCGAGCCGGAAGAAGGCGTCGCTGCCCTCTCGCGAGAGCCTGAGCAGGGTGGTCGGGTCCTGGCTGAAGTAGATGAGGCCGTTCCACGAGGTCGCGTCCGGCCCGATGACGGCGACGTTGAAGCCGTCGGCCTCGAAGGGGTAGCGGGTCTCGAAGCCGTGGGCCTCGCGCCAGCGCTGGTAGGCGAGGCCCAGGTGCGGGGGGCCCACCAGGATGTAGTCGGGGCCGTGGTCGAGATCCAGGAACTTGCGACCCGCGAAGGTCTTGACGCGCAGCGCCTCCAGGGCGGGGTCCGCCGCGAGGCGCTCGCAGGCCTCGACGATGGTCTCGGGCCTCACGCCGCGCACGACGGGCAGCGGGCTCACCCCCAGGTAGCGATCGATGCCGTACTCCGAGAAGCCGTCCACGAAGCGAATGCCCGCCGTCTCGCAGAGATCCCCGTCGGGGGTCGCGTCGATGAAGTGCCTGGCCGAGATGGTCTCGCCGCCCTTCAGGCGAAGGGCGCTCGCGTGGGCCCCCTCGACCAGGAGCGTCTCCCAGGCGGCCGCGATGAGCTGGACCCCCGAGGCCGAGAGCATCTCGGCCAGGGTGCGGTGGCCCCGCTCGGCCTCCAGGCTGACGAGCGGTACTCCCGCCGCGGCGAGGAACTGGCCGAACAGGCCGTCGTGGGGCGAGGCCTCGGGAGCGGTGAGGTGGCGCGAGTCGCGATCGACGAAGGCCAGGCCGCACTCGGTGAGCAGGCCTCCCAGCAGCTTGCCGGGGGGGACGACGAGCGCGGTCCTGGCGCCCGCGCGGCTGGCGGCGATCGCAGCGAGGCAGCCTTCCGTCTCGCTGCCGACGATGATGAGGTCGAAATCCCGGTGCGTGTTCACTGGCTCCTGCTTCTGGTTTCGGCGCGCGGCGCCGAGCGCCCTACCTCATATACCCACGCTTCAGGAACCTTTCTTCAGGACGCGCACGCGGCGGCGGTGGCGAATGTGCCTGCCGTCCTTCGGCACGACGCTGATGGATCCGTCGGTCTCGAGCAGCGCGACCTTCACCTGATCGGGCGAGTCGAAGCCGTGCTCGCGGATGGCCATCAGGACCTCGTCCTCGCTCAGAGCCTCCTTCTTGAGGGCCTGAGGGACGAAGCGCCCGTCCTGGATGATGACCGTCGGCATGCCGCCGATCCAGTGGGCGATGAGCGGATGGTGATAGCGCAACTTGCTGACGAAGAAGTTGATGGTGAGCAGGGTGGCCGCGGCGACAAGGCCGCCCAACAAGGAGGTGTTGCTGCCGACCATGGCGTTCTGGACGGCGTTGGCGATGACCAGGATGACGACCAGGTCGAAGACCGTCATCTGGCCCATCTCTCGCTTGCCGGCGACGCGAAGCCCGAAGAGGATGAAGAAGTAGACCGCGCTGGTGCGGCCGACGATCTCGAGAATCCCGGTGACCTGGTTCAATTCGCTCATCGTGCAGCCCTCGCGCAGTCGAGTCTAGCACGCACCGATCCGCCTGGAAGGGGGATGGGATTCAAAGCGGCGCCGGGACGCGGTATGCTTGGGGAGGATGGCCCGGTACCCGCTAACGGTGCGGGCTCAAGGCCATGGCTTGCACCGGAAAGAGAGCTGCCTTGAAGATCGTCACCTGGAACGTCAACGGGATCCGCGCCTGCGAGAGGCAGGGCCTCGCCGAGTGGCACCGCGCCTTCGCCCCCGACCTGCTCTGCTTCCAGGAGGTGCGGGCCGAGGCGCACCAGCTCTCGGTCGCCATGCGCGAGCCCGAGGGCTGCGTGGTGGATTATCACCCGGCCGAGAAGAAGGGCTACAGCGGAACGGGCGTCTGGATGAGGCGGCCGGCCCAGTCCGTCGTCCAGGGGGTGGGGGTCTTAGAGTACGACGCCGAGGGGCGGGTGCAGGAGCTGAAGTACCCGGGCTTCACCCTCTTCAACGTCTACTTCCCCAACGGGTCGCGCGACCACAGCCGCGTCCCCTTCAAGCTCTCGTTCTACGAGGCCCTGCTCTCCAGGATCCAGGCGCTGCACGCCCAGGGCGAGCGCGTGATCGTAACGGGGGACTTCAACACCGCTCACCAGGCGATCGACCTTGCGAACCCCAAGGCCAACGTCAACACCACGGGCTTCCTGGTGCCCGAGCGGGAGATGATCGACCGGTACCTGGCCGAGGGCCTGAAGGACGTCTTCCGCGATCGCCATCCCGCCGAGAGCGGCCACTACACCTGGTGGAGCAACCGTCCCGGCGTGCGCGAGCGGAACATCGGGTGGCGCATCGATTACTTCCTGGTCTCCGAGGCCCTCGTGCCCTTCGTTCAAGACGCCACCATCCTGAGTGCGGTCAAGGGCTCGGACCATTGCCCCGTGGTGCTCACGCTGGACGACGCCCTGCTGGGCTAGCCAGCAGGGCGCCGTCGGGACTCAGGCGGGCAATTGCCGTGAAATGCCTGGTTTTGTTGGATGCTCTTAGTCGTCGAGGGTGCCCGTCAGGTCGTACTTCACGACGATGCGGTCCTTGACCGAAATCTTGGCGATGAGCAGCGAGATGACCGGGGGCTTGACCCCGTAGTCGCTCATCATCAGCTCCTTGCTGCCCTTGAGGCGGAAGGTCTTGCCGTCGAGCGATCCTTCGGCCTTGAGGGTGATGGGCTTCTCGGTGCCTGCGATCGTGAGGGTGCCCGTCGCGTCCACGTCCACGTCGCCGCCGGCGGCGGCCTTGACCTTGGCGTTGCTCAGCGAGAAGCGGATGGTCGGGTACTTGTCGGCCTCCATGGCCCTGTACATGTTGCCGTCCAGGGCGCCGTCACCCGACTTGAGCCCCTTGACGGGGATCTCGACGTCGAGCTTGTCCAGCCGCGGGCCGCTCCCGGACCCCGAGGCCTCCACGTTGTGGTTCTTGGACTTGAAGCTGAACGCGTGCAAGGTGGAGTCCCCCTCGACCCAGATCTTGCTCTCGGGCGAGATCGAGATGCCCGGGGCCTTCGCAGCCATGGCGAGGTGGGGGGTGCCGAGGGCGCAGATCCCTGCGAGCACGAGGGCCGAACTCAAGATGCCGATACGGGATTTTTGCATGGGGGGTCTCCTTTTCCGAGGGGTGGTCTTCTGGCACCCATCCTGCTCCCCGGTTGCTGCCTGCTCATCCGGGGAAACTGCGTAATTACGCGCTTTGAGCCGTGGTTACGTAGTAGATACGGTGTCTTGCGCTCACTATAGCAGCCATGCTCTACTCATAGATAGTAAGCCGCCCATCGGGGGCGGGAATGGGAGAAAGAACCATGAACTACCGTTTCGTAGCCCTGACCACCCTCCTGTCAACCGCGTTCATCGCGGGCCTCTGTGCTCCGAGCGACGCGAAGGCAGCCGCCCCTGCCAACGATGGGCCGCAGGTCAAGGTCGGCGGCCGTCTCTACACCATGGGCTTCGCCGAGATGCTGGAGAAGGATGCCCACCGTAACCAGGGCCGGATCTTCCTGTTCCAGAAGAATTCCCGTCTGACGGTCGATGCGACCATGGGCGAGAACCGCTTCTTCAGCCAGCTGGCGCTGGGCGGCGAGGACGTCTACACGAGCAACACCAACCTCACGCTGCTCGACATGTACGCCACCGGGCGCTTCTTCGGCGTCGCCGACTGGCGGGTCGGTCAGTTCCGCGTGCCCTACGGCCGCGAGCTGATGGGCGACGACAGCGGAACGGTCGCCTTCAACGATTCCTCGATCCTCTCGCCCTACTTCATGATGGGCCGCGACGTGGGCGCCGCCCTGAGCGGCGACCTGGGCCCGGTCGGCTACATCGCCGGCGTGTTCACGGGCGGCGGTCGCGACACCCCGCAGCGCTACCTCCCGCAGGTCCTGGGCGTGCCCCTCACGACCCTGCGCCTGAGCGTCGGCGACGCGGACCAGGATCGCTTCCTGCTCTCGCAGTCGGTCCCTAGCGTCGATCGCTTCCGCCAGACCCTCTCGCTCAACGGCTTCTGGATGCGCGACTCGCTGGTCGGGCACTCGAACGTCGTCAACGTCAAGAACGCCTTCGAGAAGAACCTGCTCCTGAGCAGCAACTACAACCCCTACGTCGCGAAGAAGGATTCGACCGGCGAGATGGTGCAGGGCGAGTTCTGGCAGGCCGGCGTAGACTACGTGGCCCGCGTCCCCGTCGCGGGTGGCGTGCTCTCGGCCGAGGCCGAGCTGCTGCGCAGCGGCTTCAACAACCAGTTCGGCGGCCTCTACGCCACCGGCGGCCGGGTGCAGGGCGTGATGAACCTGAACCCCGTCGAGCTCGGCCTGCGCTACGCCATGGTGGTGCCTGACGCCAACATGGCGGTCACCGACACCAACGCCACCGTGGCGGGCAAGCTCACCTCCGCGGACGTCGCCGGGATCCCCGCGGGCTCCTCGGTGGCCACCACCAAGCCCAACCCCAACTACAACAAGCAGACCGCCATCTTCCCCGGCGCCGTGCCCATCCAGGAGCTGACCCCCTCGATCTCGTACCACCTCAACAAGAACCTCAAGATCGTCGTGGACATGCCCATCCTGTTCAACGCGCCCATCGTGAGCGAGAACAAACCGGTCGGGATCGGCAACTACAACCTGGTCAACCAGCCCGATCAGGTCACGTACCTGAACACGGCCGGCAACACCATCGAGCGGCAGTTCGTCTACCAGCTGCGTGGCGGCCTGCAGTACATGTTCTAGCGAAGGAGACATCGAGATGCGGAGTGCGCGCGCGCTGATCGGGGGCCTGGGCTTCTGCTTGATCCTGCTCGGCGCGATCGCCCCCGCGCTCGGTGGATCCGAGGATAGTCCCACCGCCCAGGTGGCGGAGGATGGCCGGGGCGTCTACACGGTGAAGGGCTCCTTCACCGTGGCGGCGCCCCCGGCCCTCGCCTGGTCCGTCCTGAGCGATTACGACCAGCTCGGGGAGCGCATCCCCTCCATGCGCTCGTCGGTCGTCAAGCGCTCGGGGCCCACCTCGGCCCTGGTCGCCCAGGAGAGCACGGTCTACGTCCTCGCCTTCCCCAAGCGCCTGCGCGTCATGTTGCAGGTGACCGAGGATCCGGAGCGCCGGATCGACTTCGAGGACGTGGCGCGGGAGGACTTCGAGGTTTACCAGGGGGCATGGCAGCTCGAGAAGACCCCCGGCGGCACCCGCGTGGACTACGTGGCCAGCGCCCGTCCCCGCATCAACGTGCCCTTCTTCGGCAAATCCCTCTTCCTCGACACGGTCAAGGGCCTGCTGGGCGACCTTCGCCGCGAGATGATGCGCCGGGCTATGGCCAGGGGTGCCTGGGATAACGCCGCTTGAGCTCCTTTTTCACCTCGGGGTAGGTGTTCGCCCAGAAGCCGCTCATGTCGAAGGTCTTCTGCACCGTCCGGTAGTTGGGCGCCAGGATGTCGAAGAGCGCCTGCAAGCGTCCCTCGTAGAGCCGCACGGTCCCCTGGAGCCCCACCATGTCCCCGAGCCGGGCCGAGACCTCCGGTGCGGAGTCCTCGAAGTAGGTGATCCGAGCCGATCGCCCCGAGGGTAGCTTGAAGGTGCGCGGGGCCTCCCGGTCGATCCGGCCCATGGCCTCCCAGCCCACGTAATCCCGCAGAACCGCGATGATGGCCTCCTTGCTCACGTCCTGGGGGCTCGACTTGCCATGGATCAGCTCGTGGTAGAGCAGGTACCAGTCCTCTGCATCGAGCGGGGGGATGCCGGCCTCGGGCCACGTCTTCGCGGCCAGCCGGATCCGCAGGATCAGCTGCTCCACGTCCTCGTCCAGGCTGGTGAGCTTGGCTTCGCCATTCATGAGCTTCTCGACGATCAGCGCCTCGCCCTGCGCGCGGTCCCAGGCGTCGGGCGGCAGGGCCTCCTTGCGCAGGGTGAGGCCGCCGAGCATCCAGTGGCGCTCCTGCACCACGCGCGCTCGGGCGGGGTCCCAGGCGCAGACGATGATCGGCTCGCCCTCGCCGTCCACCCACTCGGCCTCGCAGGGCAGATACAGCGGGATGCTGACCCGACGGCTCTGCTGGCCGCCCCCGACCTCGTGCAGCTCGAGCGCGAGCAGCAGCGGGGCCTTGGGATCCCCAGCTGAGACCAGCCCCTTTCTGCCGTCTGCCAGCTGGAAGGCCTTGTCCTGCCGAAAGGCCAGGCGATCGGGAAAGGCGCTAAGCCAGCAGCGGGTCACGGCGCGGCGGCGCTCTTGCTCGGCCTTGGAGTCGAAGGGGTGGCGCTCCGCCGAGGCGGCCTCGTCGGCGTCGTCAGGCTTGGCGAGCTGCCTGAGCTGGCGATAGGTGTCCAGCACCTCGCGGCCCCACTGGCGCCCCTGCGGCTCGCGGACCAGCGAAAGGCCCAGGAGGTAGAGGTCGCCTTCGTCCGAGAGGCTGCGCCGATCCGCCCCTTCGACCAGCGCGATCATGGCCGCGGTGAGCGAGGCGTAGCCGGCTTCCTGGCTTTCGAGGAGGACCCGCGCCAGCGCCGGCGGGATGGGGTAGCGCAGGAGGCGCCGGCCAAGGGGGCTGATGCCGCCTCCGGGCTCGAGGGCCTTGAGGGTCCTGAGCCGCGCCTCGGCACGCGCCCAGCGGTCCGAGGGGGGCGGGGTCAGCCACTCGGGAGAGCCCGGCAGGGCGGCGCAGCTGAGCGCGAGACGGTTGAGGTCCAGGCGCTCGATCTCGGGGGCGAAGGCCTCGGGCATGCTGCTTTCCAGGCTCCTGGCCCAGAGCCTGAGGCAGCGCCCCGGCCCGAGACGGCCGGCGCGACCGGCGCGCTGGGTGGCGCTGTGGCGGCTGATCCAGCCCAGGTGAAGGGTGTCCAGGTCCCGCTCGTGGTCATAGGCCGCCTGCCGGGACTGGCCGGAGTCGATCACGGCCGTCACCCCGGGGATGGTCAGCGAGGTCTCGGCGATGTTGGTCGCCACGATGACGCACGGCTCGTCGGCTGGCGCCCTGAGGGCGCGCTGCTGGGCCTCGGGGCTCTCGGCCCCGCTCAGCTCGAGCACGCGGTAGCCCGCCGAGCGGCAGACGGGCTCGAGGGCCTCGGCGGTGCGGCGGATCTCGCGGACCCCCGGCATGAAGACGAGGACCGACCCGTCGAGGCCGCCCGCGAGGAGGTGCCGGAAGCCCCGGACCGCCTGGCTCCAGACGGGCTCCTGGGGGTGGGGCGGCTGGTAGGAGATGGCCACCGGGTGCGGCTTGGCGTCGATCGCGATGAAGGGGGGGCGATCGAGGAAGGCCGAGAGGGCCTCCCCCTCGAGGGTGGCCGACATGACGACGAGCGAGAGGTCGGGGCGCGTGGTCGCCTGAAGTCGCTTGAGCCAGGCGAGGCAGGCGTCGGCCTCGAGGGTGCGCTCGTGGAACTCGTCGAGGATGACGAGCGAGGTGCCCGCGATCCCGGGATCCTGGAGCAGGCGCTGCCAGAAGACGCCGTAGGTCATGAACAGCAGGCGGGTGGTGTCCTTGCGCGCCTTCTCGAAGCGCACCTGAAAGCCGACCGTTTCCCCGACGGCCTCGCCCCGCTCGGCGGCGACCCTCATGGCCAGGTTGCGCGCCGCGATGCGGCGGGGCTGGAGGACGACGGCGGTGCCCGTCTCGGGCAGAAGAAGCTGCGGGGCCTGGGTCGATTTGCCCGTGCCGGGGGGAGCCGAGAGGATCAGGCGCCGGTGGTCGCGGACCGCCTCGCGGATGGCGTCGGCATGAGCGAGGATGGGAAGCTGGAACGTCGTGGACATGCGGTCATGCTAGCACGAGCGAGCGGGATCAGTGGCCGATCGGGAAGAAGGGGCCCTCGCCGTGCGAGTTCCAGGCACCGACCACGTACTGGCGGTAGACCCTGGTCCTGCCGCTGAAGATGTCGGTCGCGGACTGGCTCGCCCCCGGGGTGTTCAGGCCGTACCCCGTGAAGCCCTGCAGGGTGATGTCGCGAGAGGCGTCGATCGTCCAGGGGGTGGCGGGCCAGCCCGGCGCCGAGACGATCCCGCGCTGAGCAATGGGATCGGGCAGGCTGCCCGGCTTTCCCGAGAGGCCGCCCCACGGGCTGGACCCCAGGTCGTCCGGGGCGGTCGCGTACCATGCGGCCTGCAACTCGGAGAGCGTGGGGTAAAAGCCCTTGTTCCCGGCGGCGTAGGTCTCGATGACTCCCGCGATGCGCAGGACCTTGTCCTGGGCCCTGGCGTTGCCGGCCGCCTCGCGCACCTGCCGGTAGAGGGCGCTCGCTCCCGCGAGCATGACGACCCCGATGGCGATGGCGAGGGTGACCTCGATGATGGTGAATCCCCGTTGCTTGCCCATGTCCCTACCATAGACAAACCGAGCGAGAAATAACTCACTCGGCTTGTGAAGAAACGGTGAATTTTGTTGTTTTTACGGTGAAGCCCCCGGGGGGCGGCCGGCTACAGGGAGGCGACCTGCTCGAAGTAGCGCAGGAACGCCATCATGCCGCCGCTGGCCATGCCCCAGTCGAAGTTCTCGTTGGGGGCGTGGTAGCCGTGCTCGGGCAGCGAGAGGCCGATGAACATGATGGGGCAGCCCAGCTGCCGCTGCATGCTCACCACCGCCCCGATGGAGCCGCCCTCGCGGACGAAGGCCGGGTCGGCGCCGAAGCCGAAGCGCAGCGAGGTCCTGATCGCCTCGGCGTAGGGACCCTCGCTCGACCCCATATAGGGCTCGAGGGCACCCTCTCGCTCGACGACCACGTCGGGGTTGCGCTCCTTGACGAAGGCCTCGACCTTGTCGAGGATCTCGCGCGGCTGCATGTCGGGCACCAGCCGCATGCTGACCTTGGCCTCCGCCCGCGGGGGAACGATGGCCTTGATCCCGGGGCCGGTATAGCCGCCCACCATGCCGTGGACCTCGAAGGTCGGCTTGCCCCAGATCCGCTCGGTGATCTCGGCCGGGTCCGTGACACGCAGGCACTTCAGGCCGTGGGCGGCCTTGAAGTGCTCGGGGTCGAAGCCCGAGGCGACGAAGCTCGCGCGCTCGGCCTCGGTCACGGGCAGGGCGGTGTCGTAGAAGCCGGGGATCTTCACCTGGCCGGTGCGGGCGTCGTAGATCTCGGAGATGAGCTGGCACAGCTCCCCGATGGGGTTGCGCGCAGCCCCGCCCGCGAGGCCCGAGTGGACGTCCTTTGTCCCGGTCTCGAGCAGCAGGCGGAAGCCCGCCAGCCCCCGCAGGCCCAGGGGGGCGGCGGGCTTGTCCCGCGAGATCCAGATGGTGTCCGAGACCAGGACCGAGTCGGTTTCAAGGTCGGCCTTGTGCGCTTCGAGGAAGGACTCGAAGTGGGGGCTGCCGATCTCCTCCTCGAACTCCCAGACGAAGCGCAGGTTGAGGGGGATGTCGTGCTGCTTGGCGAGCTTGGCGGCGAGGGCGGCGGAAAGCGCCGGGCCCTTGTCGTCGGTGGTGCCGCGGCCGCGGTACACGTCACCCTGCCGGGTGAAGACGAAGGGCTCGGTCTGCCACTCGGGCTCGTTGGCCGGCTGCACGTCCAGGTGGTTGTAGACGGTCAGCGTGCGCGTCGCGCGCGGGTGATGAAGGGTGCCGACGACGACCGGGAAGCCGTCGGTCTCGTAGATCATCGCCTCGCAGCCCAGGGCGTCCAGGTAGCGCAGGGCCCACTCGGCGCCGCGGCGCATGTCGCCCTGGCGCGCCGGGTCCATGCTGACGGTGGGGATCTCGACGATCTCCTGGAGCGCTTGCTCGAATTCGGGGCGCAGCGCCTCGATCTCCTGGGCGAGCTGGGACGAGAGGGATTCGATGATGGCCATGGTGGGGGTCCTTTCTCGGGGGGCTTTTCAGAGATTCTAGCACCCAAACGCGCGCCCCGACCCATCCGGTCGGGGCGCGCGTTGCATTCAGCGCTAGCGGTGGACGAGCTCCCGGCCGCGCTCTCGCAGCTCCTCGGTCAGCTTGTGCTGGATGGGGACGCCCATGTAAGACTTGTCCTCGTCGGCCATCCGATCCAGCAGGCTTGCGATCGCGAAGAAGGTCGGCGCCCAGAGCCCGACGAAGGTACCCGCGTTGCGCCGCCCCTCGGCATGCTCGCGCTGGCCGAGCAGGTAAATGGCCGCGGATCCGGCGATCGAGGCGATGCCGGCGCCGAAAGCCACGTAGCCGAGCTGCTTGACCGTCTTGCTATCCATGAGACCTCCTTGCCATCAGGCGCGGTGTGCGAACCTGAGGCTTACCCTAGGACATCCTGGAAAGCGGAGGCAACGCTCTGCCGAGATTTGACCTCAGCGCACGTAGGTGGGGACGCGCGAGGGGGACGCGAGCCACGACTGGAGGATCCGCTCCTGCAAGGGGGTGCTCGCGGGGGCCGGCAGGATCGAATAGTGGCGATCGCCCCCGAACGTCACCTCGGTCGCGTGTAGCCGGTCGTTGCGGAAGAAGTACACGGGGAGGGTGTCGCCCGGCTTCAGGTAGGCGTCCAGGCCGCCCGTCAGGGCGGGGGTCGCCTTGCGATCGCCGATGGCCACCAGCAGATCGCCCGTCATCAGGCCGGCCGCTTCGGCCGCCCCCTGCGCCCGCACGTCCTCGATCAGCATGCCGCCCTCCTTGGGGGAAAGGCGCGCCTGGAGCGAGGGGGTCTCGCGGTCGATCGAAAGCCTCAGCCCCGCCTTGGCGAAGACCTCGGCCCAGTCGGTGTCTTGCGTCGAGCGCAGGTGGTGGTCGAAGAAGGCCCCCATGGGCGCCCCCACGACCTCCTCGATCACCGCCTCGACCTCCTCGGGGTCGTAGGGCAGGTCGGGGGCGCCGTAGCGCTCCCACAGCACGCGCATGACGTCGTCGAGCGACTTCCCGTTGTCGGTCAGGGTGCGGATCTCGAGGTCCAGCGCGAGGCCCGCGAGCGAGCCCTTGAGGTAGTAGTTGACCGCCCCGTTCCAGCGGTCGTCCCCGAAGTTCCAGGTGATGAAGCTCGCCTCTTCGAGGGTGGTGAACTTGCGGCCCGGGGACTGCTCGAGGTGGACCAGGTTGTCGGCGATGCCGCGCAGGTACTCGGAGCGGGTGGTGATGCCCGCGCGCAGGCACATGAGGTCGGTGTAGTACTCGGTGAGGCCCTCGACCACCCACAGGGCGGTGGTGTGGGCCGGGCGGGAGTAGTCGAAGGGGCCGAAGCCGATGGGCCGCAGGCGCTTGACGTTCCAGACGTGGAAGAGCTCGTGGGCGGTGAGCGCGAAGAAGCCCTTGTCGTTGCGATCCAGGTCGATGGGCCCCTGGATGGCCGTCGAGTTCTTGTGCTCGAGGCCGTTGAGATAGGGGTCGGCCGTCACGTTGTAGAGGAAGGTGTAGGACGCGAAGGGGGCCTTGCCCCAGAAGGCCGTCTCGGTCTCGACCAGCCTGCGCAGGCCGTCCACCAGCCGCACCCGGTCCATGGGGGCGGTGCCGTTCCAGGCGACCAGGTACCGGGTGCCGTCCACGTGGAACTCGGCCTCCTGGAAGGTGCCGATCTCGAGGGGGCAATCGATGAGGTCGTCGTAGGTGGGGGCCTTGAAGCGGTTGCCGCCGAGGGCCTCGAGGCCCGTGGCGATCTTCCAGCTCTCGGGCGCCTCGACCGTGAGCTCGCTCGGGCAGTGCTGGCCTCCCACCGGGTAGAGGAAGACCATGCAGCCGTTGACGAAGGCATGCTGCGCGTTGAGCTGGGCCTGGTGGATGGTCATCTTGTCGGCGTAGACCTGGTAGGTGACCGTGAAGCCGCCTCCGCCGTGATGGACCCTCCAGCGGTGGAGGTCCTGGCGATCGCAGGCGAGCGCCTGGCCGTCGAGCCCCCGTACCTCGAAGCCGCGCAGGTTGCGGGCGTTGTCCACGATCTTGTAGGCGCCGGGCGTCCAGGCCGGCAGCGCCAGGTCCACGTGATCGCCCGGCCAGCCGCCGACCCGCATCTCCACCTGGAAGAGGTGGGTGTGGGGGCGCTCCATGCCGAGGCGGTAGTAGAGCGTGGGCAGAGTGGCGTTCGAGGGGTGAGGCATCGTCGCTCCTTCGCGCGGAACAGGGAAGAAACAGTATCTCCGGGAGGGGGGCTCAGGTCAAGCTTGCTTGCCGTCGGCGCCGACCAGCTGGCCGAACTTGAGGGCCACCGGCGCGATCGAGAGGTCGAGGGCCTTGCCGAGCTTCTCGACCACGAAGCGCTCGGCCGGGGTCACCAGCGAGACGACCAGCCCCTCGCGGCCCATGCGCCCGGCGCGGCCGGCGCGGTGCAGGTAGTGCTCGGCGTCGGTCGGAAGGTCCAGGTTGAAGACGTGGGTCAGGTGGGAGAAATCGAGCCCCCGCGCGCCCATCTCGCTGGTGACCAGCACCTGGATCTGGCCCTCGCGGAAGGCCTTGAGGATGGCGCCGCGGTCCAGCTTGTGCGCGCCGCCGTGCAGGGCGGCGGCCTTGAGGCCCTTGAAGCTCAGCTTGCCGACGATTTCCTCGGTCTGCTTGCTCGAGTTGACGAAGACCATGGCGGCCTTGGGCTGGCAGGCATGGATCAGCTTGCGCAGGGCGTCGGTCTTGTGGCCCTCGACCTCCATGTACGCGTGCGAGAGGTTGGGGGGCAGCTTGTAGCTGGCCGCCACGTGGACGTGCTCGGGATCCTTCATCCAGCGCTCGGCGACTTCCCGCACCTCGGGGGTGATGGTCGCCGACGCGAAGAGGGTCTGGCGATCGCGCGAGACCGACTTGAGCACCCGGATCAGATCGGTCTTGAAGGTGGGGTCGAGCAAGTGATCGACCTCGTCGAGCACCAGCAGGCGGGTGGCCTGGGTCTTGAGCTTGCCGTCGTTGATGAGCTCCGCGAGGCGCCCCGGGGTGCCCACCACCAGGTGCGGCTTCTTCTTGAGGCGCTCGATCTGGTGGCGGACGTTGGCCCCCCCGATCAGCTGCTGGGCGACGAGCCCGGTGCCCTCGAGCAGCCGCGTGAGCTCGTGGAAGATCTGCATGCCCAGCTCGCGGGTGGGCACGGCGATGATGGCCTGGACGGTGCGATCCTCGGGCTTGAGGCGGCTCAGCACCGGCAGGAGGAAGGCCAGGGTCTTGCCCGTGCCGGTCTGCGACTGGATGAGGACGTCCTTGCCTTCCATGACCAGGGGGATGGCGGTGGCCTGGACCTCGGTCGGCTCGGTGAGCCGCATGCGCTCCAGCGCCTCGACCAGGAAGGGGGCGATCGCGAGTTCTGCGAAGGTGGGCAAGGGGGAACCTCTCTGAAATGGACGCCGGGGCGGGAAAGGCTTCCATTATAGAGGCTCGGGCGCCCACGGGGATAGCTGCGTTAGGCGCTCTTGGTCTGCCGCTTCGGGATGAGCGGCGTCGCGACGACCGGGGGCAGGGTGGGCCTGGCGATCAAGTAGCCCTGGACGAAGGTGGCGCCGTGCTCGCGGATCCACTCCAGCTCCTCGATGACCTCGACGCCCTCGGCGACGGTCTGGATGCCGAGCTGCTGGGCGATCTCGAGGATCTTGCCGGTGATGAGGGCCTTGTAGGGGTCCAGGTGGACGTCCCGGATGAGGGCCATGTCCAGCTTGACGTAGTCGGGTCGCAGCTGATGCAGGAGGTTGAGGGTCGAGTGGCCGGCGCCCAGGTCGTCGAGGGCAACGCTGAAGCCGGCGTCGCGCCAGTAGGAGACGATGGCCTTGAGGTGCGCCAGGTCGCGCGTGTGGTCGGACTCGACCAGCTCGAACACCACGTGCTCGCGCGGGATCTGGGCCTCGTCCACGGCCTGGACGGTGCTGCGCAGGGAGACGGCGGGGTCGTCGATGCCGCCTGGGTTGAAGTTGATGAAGACGTGGCGGTCGATGCCGTAGCGGCGCGCCTCGCGGATGGCCGTGCGCCTTGCCAAGAGGTCCAGCTGATCGATGAGGTCCGCCCTGCGCGCCAGCGCGAGGATCTGGTTGGGAAAGGCCAGCCGCCCATCAGGCTCGATTCCCCGCATCAGGGCCTCGTGGGCGAAGATGTTGGAGGTATCGGCGGCATGAACGATGGGCTGGAAGTGGCTGGTGAGGCGCTCCTCGAGCAGCAGGTCCAGCAGCCAGCCGGACAAGGAGCGGGTGATGAGATCCTTCAAGGAGGTGACCCGGGCGAAGTCAGTGAACACCGGCTCGTCGCTCCCGGTCAGGAACAGGGCCCGGACCTCTTCCTGGATTTCGGGCCGCAGGGCCGCGTCGAACGCCTCCATCACGGCCCGGTGCAGGCCCGGGCCCACGGGAAGCCAGATGCACTGCTCCTCTTCCAGGTAGTGGTAGGCTTGCCCGGCACCTTCCAGGTGGCGCATGACCTGGCGCAGGCTGCGGTCGGTGGGGAAGCCCAGGAGGAGGCGCCCGCCGGTGGCGTGAAGGGACGTCAGGGGCGCGCACTCGGAGGAGACGTGAAGCTTCTTGTCGAGCATGCGTGAGCCTCTCCTCGTGCGGGGGATGGCGCCAGCGGTGCAGCGGGCAGGACGAGCGAACGAGCGTCCACGTCCAACATTATTCCCGGCGTGCGGTCATCGAAACGAGGGTTGTGGCGAGCTTGCGTTAATTTTCAGCTAAGCGACTCTCTCCTGGAGATTGCGGCAGGGGGGATTTGACCGGAAAACGACGCGCTGGACGAAAAAAAGCTCCCGATCGCCGATCGAGGGACTGGCAGGGGATCTGGCCTTTCCGTTTGGTTAACCTGGTCTTCAAGGGTATGTTAGCCTTAAGTTAAGCCGTCACTAACCTCAAAGACGAGGAGAGAGCCATGCTCAAGAAGTCCGTCCTGATTGCCCTCGGGCTTGCGACCGCGCTTGCGGGCTGCGCCCTTCCTTCCGGCCTCTCGACGGCCGGCGGCTCGACCGGGAGCAAGGCCCGCGCGAGCGGCATCCCCGCGGAGTACTACGCCAAGGCCCAGACGGCCGAGGGCCAGCAACTCCTCGCGGCGCTCCATGCCATCGTCACCCCCCACAAGGACCTGGGCTACGACCAGGGCCGCGACCTGATGTTCGGCTCGGTGGACGACCTCGACAACGACAACGTGGTCGTCGGCGTCTACGACGGCACGCGCCGCCCCGGCATCTCCGATCGGGGCTCGGCGAGCAGCAAGGACATGAACGCCGAGCACACCTGGCCCCAGAGCAAGGGCGCCACCAACGCAGCCAAGGCGGATCTTCACCACCTCTTCCCCGCCGACATGGAGCTCAACGCCCGCCGCGGCAGCTATCCCTTCGGCGAGGTCCTGACCCCCACCTACGTCACGCCCGAGGCGGACGCTCAAGGCGAGCACAGCCGCCTTGGCCCCAACGCCGGCGGCAAGATCGTCTTCGAGCCCCGGCCGAGCGAGCGGGGCAACGTCGCCCGCGCCCTGCTGTACTTCTACACCTGCTACGCGGTGAAGCCCACCAGCGTCAACGTGTCGCTCGACAACTTCCGCGTCGAGCTGCCCGTGATCCTCAAGTGGCACCAGCAGGACCCGGTCGATGCCGCCGAGCGCGATCGCAACGACGCCGTCTACGAGGTCCAGAAGAATCGCAACCCGTACGTCGATCACCCCGAGTACGTGGCCAAGATCGGCGCCGGCTGGGGGCTTTGATTTCGTAACCAAGCCATGCTTTGATAGAGGACGGCTTTCTAGCCGGCTCGCAGGTCTGGGGATAGGTGCAGGCGTCACCGTTTCGAACCGATCCCGATGTTAGAACATCCTTGCGAACCTCACTTTCCCCCCACCCATTGGAGAACCCCATGAACAAAGAAGAACTCGTCAGCGCCATCGCCAAGGAAGCGAACCTGAGCAAGGCCGTGGCCGAGCAGGCCCTCAACGCCACCGTCACCTCGATCACCAAGGCCCTCGCCGCCGGCGACAAGGTCACCCTGGTCGGCTTCGGCACCTTCGAAGTGCGCGATCGCGCCGCCCGCGAGGGCCGCAACCCCAAGACCGGCGAGACCCTCAAGATCGACGCCAAGCGCGTTCCCGCCTGGTCGGCCGGCAAGGCCGTCAAGGACGCGGTCGAGAGCAAGAAGTAAGCTTCAATCGCTTCGACGAAACCGCCCCCGGCTGCAGCCGGG
>DATNQI010000025.1 GCA_036704125.1 Pantanalinema sp.
ATGGTTTTCCTGGTTCCCGTTTAAGCCACCCGAGCCGCCGACGGCAGGGCCGTCATCGCCTCGGACAGCGCCGTGCCGCCTTCGAGTACCTCCAGCTTCAACAGCGCCATCGCCTCCAGGCTCAGGTATCGCCTCTCGGCCTGCCATTCGTCGTTTTGCTTCAGAAGCACCATCCCGACCAACCTCAGCAGCGAGTTTCGGTTCGGGAAGATGCCCACCACATCCGCCCGGCGGGCGATCTCGCGGTTCAGCCGCTCCAGGAGGTTCGTGCTGCGGATCTTGCTCCAGTGCAGCTGGGGGAAGGCGAAGTGCGCCAGGATATCCTCCCTGAAGTCCCAGAGCATCCGGCTCACCTCGGGGTGACGGGCCTCCAGGGTCTCGGCGACTCGGTCGAGTTGCGCGTCCGCCGACGCGCGATCGGGTTGGACGAAGACGGTCCTCACCGCCGCGGTCACCATCGCCTGGGCGGACTTCGCAACCCGAGCCTGGACGTTGCGCATGAAATGCACGGTGCACCGCTGCCAGCTTGCACCCGTCAGCACCGCCCGGATCGCCCGCTGGAGGCCGACGTGGGCATCGCTGATCACCAGCTGGACCCCTCGCAGGCCCCGTGCCACCAGGCTTTGCAGGAACTCATGCCAGAAGGCCCCGTTCTCGCTGCTGCCCGCATCGATGCCGATCACCTCCCGGTGCCCGTCGTCGTTGAGGGCGTAGGCCACGACGATCGCGTTCGAGGTCACCCTGCCCCCTTCCCTGACCTTGAGGTGGGTGGCATCGAGCCATAGATAGGGGTAGCAGCGGCTCAAGGGGCGGCTCCTGAAGGCATCGACCTGCTCGTCCAGGGTGGCGCAAATCCGGCTGACCTCGCTCTTGGAGAGGTTCTCCACGCCCATCGCCTGCACCAGGTCCTCGACCTTGCGAGTGCTGACCCCATGAACGTAGGCCTCTTGGATGATGCTGACGAAGGCCTGCTCTGCGCGGCGCCGCGGTTCCAGGAAGCTCGGGAAGTACGAGCCCTTGCGCAGCTTGGGGACGGCGAGGTCGAGCGTGCCAACTCGCGTGTCCCAGCGGCGCGCACGGGTGCCGTTGCGCTGATTGGTGCGAGCTTCGCTGCGCTCGTGCTTGCCAGCGCCAATCAAGTGCTCGACCTCTACGGCCATGACCTGCTCCACCAGAGCCATCAAGGCCTGCCTCAGGAAATCGGAGTTCCCCTCGCCCAGGATCTTGCCTACGAGCTCGCCCACGGTCATGCTGTTATTGGTCGTCGTCATGGTTACGTCCTTTCCGGTGTGTTGCAACTACGGAAAGACCATGACGGCGGCTTCTTTTCAAGGTGCCGGTCGGATTTACACCAGTCTATGGGACGCTACCTGAACCAGTGACCTCACCGAGAGAGCACATATCCAGGCCAGATGCGAAGGGGGAAGTGATGAGGCATCGAATCTTCACCTCCTATGTTCGCACTGTCATAAAGCCAGTGAACTGCTCAGCGGTGAACGCTACTGGCATTGGTTTGAAAAGCGCAGCATTGTTGACGTTCCCGCTCAGGTCTACTTTGCCAAGGGTGGCACTTGGGAAGACCTGCTTACACGTTATTGCTCAGTCAATGGCACGTCCGAGACTCCGTGAAACAATCCTGTTTCATTCGTTTCATTTGTTTCACATCCGATCCAGAAATTGACCCAAAACCGACTGAGCGATAATTAGACAAAAAGAAGAAACCCCCAGCCATTGGCTGGGGACCTAGTGGGCACAACTGGATTCGAACCAGTGACCTCTACGAGGTCAAAGACCCATTTCGACAAACCAACCCTTATCGCAAGACGCGAAGGTAGAGATCATGGGCGCGTTGCCCGCGGGCGGTGTAGCCGATGTCAAGCTTGAAGCCGTCCGTCACATGGACGTTGCTCTCGGCCCAGTCAATCATCTCGTTGAAGGTGGCTGGTATGGCCTTTACGGGACCGACGTGCCGGTGATGCACGTACCACTGGGCGGGGATGTCCAGCGTCACCATGCCTTCCGGCAGCGTCTCCACCGTCGATACCTCGGAACAGATGACCTGAGTGAACTGTGTTCCCTCTTGCTTGAACGAGATGTCCATCAACGCCTCGCCCACGCGGTTTTTGATCTCCCCGCGACGACTCAGAAAGGCGTCCCAAGCAGTTAGCATGGCCCGGGAGAGGTGATCCCAATCCGCGACCACTTCGACCCCGACCACCTTGATCGGTGCTTTTTGAACCAGTTTCATGAGTACGCTCGCTTACTTCCGCAAAGAATAGAAACCCTGCTATTTCACCAGCGGGTCATTAGTGGGCACAACTGGATTCGAATTTAAGGAAGAATGTGCCGCTGCTCAGACCAAAATTACCTGCCAAGAGACTCCGAAACGGTCGTTCACCCAGCCGAACTGACGGCTGAAGTCGTACGCGCCCAGCGGCATCAAGGGCGACCCGCCGTCACTCAAGGCCTCGTACAGGCGCCGAACCTCGTCCTCGGACTCGCATTCAATGAAGATGGAAAAAGCCGGCGTGAAAGAGAAGGCGTGCTTCACGGGGCTATCAAAGACCATGAACGTCTGTCCAGCAAAGGACAAGTTCGCTCGCATGACCTTACCTTCGCGTTCAGGTAGCTCCGCGCCAAAGCGGTCAATAACGGCCACCTCAGCGCCCGGAAAGACGGAAACGTAGAAGTTGATCGCCTCCTCCAGATTGCCCTGGAACATGAGAAACGGTGTCACCGATTTGATCATCGACTTGCCTACTATTCCTTTCCCGCACCAGCACGAGCTTGAAGGCTTTCCAAAACAAAGACCCTCAGCGATTGCTGAAGGTCTTGCAGTGGGCACAACTGGATTCGAACCAGTGACCTCTACGATGTCAACGTAGCGCTCTAACCAACTGAGCTATGCGCCCTCGAAAGTGAGGGAGAGGCGGCACCCAGATTCGAACTGGGGGTGGAGCTTTTGCAGAGCTCTGCCTTACCACTTGGCTATGCCGCCGAAAAAATTGGACCCTCGGGTGCCAGGCACCTTGAGGCTCAAGCCGACTCAAAAGTGACCTTTCGAGTGAGAGCGGGTGACGCGATTCGAACGCGCGACAGCCTGCTTGGGAAGCAGGTACTCTACCAGCTGAGTTACACCCGCGAAGCTTCCTTACTATACCCAGCCAGGCCATACGTGTCAACCCACCCCCGCGCTCCTCTTAGCCGAAATCCACACAGGAAGTTAACTTTACATTTCTTGACACCATTTCCACCCCCCTCCTAGGATAGGGGCGCTCCGAGGCCGCAGCACCGCATGGTTGCTTGCTCGAAGGGTAATCGCGCATCCCGAATGTCAATCGAGAGGAGGGCCCCCTCATGGCCATCGAGCTGAAGCCCGAGTTGCAGTCCGCGCAGCAGCCAAGCATCCTGCCGCAGGTTCCTACACCCCTCAAGACCATCGAAGCCACGCCGAGCATCAAGGACCGGATCTCGCTGCGCGTGCTCAACATCCCCAATTTCCAGGAGGCCACCCTCCGCACCCTGATCACGCCCAGGATCGAGGTCGATCAGGGCGAGCAGATCGTCTCCATCGTCTCCCAGGGGCTCAGCCTCTCCGAAGAGAAGCGCGTCGAAGGCGAGCAGGCCATCCTGATCGAGGTCGCCGCCCGCTACCGGCGCGGCGAGGGCGCCATCAAGCAGCTTTATCGCTACCTGGTCTTCCAGGAGAACGGCACCACCTACTGCCAGCGCCTGCCCATGGGATCCTGGGCGCCGAGCGAGCCCGACACCTGCTTCGAGTGGCTCGGGCGCGGCGGGCTGCAGCAAGGGGACTTCGTGCTTCTGCCCCGCAAGCGCCTGCCGTCGAACGTCGAGGAGATCGAGCGCCCCAAGGCGGCCGGCCTCTGGCAGCGGGCCGTGGGGGGCCTCAAGAGCTTCTTCAGCGATCCCGCCCACGACGAAGAGGTCATGAGCAGCGACTGGGGGCGCCTCATCGGGCGCCACAACCCGGTGGACTGCACCGTCTACCGCAAGGAGAGCAGGCTCTACCTGGTAGCCCCTCACGACACGGTGGTCGATCACCCGGAGCACGCCACCCTCGTCGTCCCGGCCGGGACCTACGAGGTGGTCGAGGACCGGGCGAGCAGCTACTGGCGCAAAGCGATCGACTAGCACGATCGCCGCGCGCCTGGCCATGCCTAGCACCAGAGGCCTGAGCCTGGGCCTCGCGCTCACCCTCTCGCTCCCCGAGCCGGCCGAGGCGATCAGCCTCCCCCTCGACGGCCGGGTGGACACCGCCCCGCGCGAGGCCCTGGACCTCAAGCGCGCCTCGCCCCGCCAAGAGGTGCCTCCATGGCTCGACTGGGCCCTCAAGGTCGCGAACGGCAGCCTGTTCAGCCTGCCGCAGCCCACCTGGGAGGGGCCGCTCGCGACAGCGGGAAGCCTCTGGCGGCTGGAGCTGGACCTCGGCTACAAGAAAAGGCCCGACCTGGGGGTCGGGCCAACGGTGGGACTGCTCGGGCGACTCCGGTGGCTGCCTTGGGTGGCGGAGGCCCAGGTCAGCGTGCTTGGCACCCAGGGTGGCCTCGGCGCGTCGGGCGAGCTCATCTTGAGTGCCGCGCCCATGCAGCTCCGGCTGCGAAGCTGGACCTGCCCCGGAGCTAGCTCTGCTGGCCTGTCGGTGTCGCTGAAGCTGACTCAGCGGTTTTGACCGGGGGCAGCGCCTCCAGGTAAAGCAGGGTGTAGGCGACGGTCGCGAAGACGTCCACCCCGATCAGAAAGAGCCACCCCACCAGGCCGAGGGGAATCGGCAGAAGGCTCAGGAAGGCGGCCGCCATGTAGGCCACGCCGTGGACGCTCATCACGCCCATGGAGAGGCCGAAGTGACGGCGCAGCACCGTGAGGCTGGCCTTCCAGGCCTCGGGCCAGGACATGGCACCGAGCACCACGGCCTGCTTCCAGTACAGCAGTCCCATGCTCACCAGGGCGAACCACAGCCCGGCGCCGCAGATCCCGATGAAGAAGCGGTTGGCCGCCTGCAGCAGGGCGGGATCGAGCGAGAGCAGGACCTCGGGCTTGGTCTGGGCCTGCTCGAGGAGACCGGGCAACAGGTCCTTCAGCTTGTTCAGGGCCTCGGGGCCGGCCCAGGAGGCCCCTCCCACGACGAGGGGGATGGCCACGACGGCGACCAGGAGGCCGAAGACGATGGTCCCGCCAATCAAGGGGACGAAGTGCCGGCCGATGGCGACGAAGAAGTCGTCCCAGACCGGAGGCTGGTCGCCGTCGGCCCCCGCGATGAGGGCGTACCAGCCGGCCGTCACCGCCAGGGTGATGAGGGCCGTGACCAGGAGGATGATTCCCATCTGGGGGGTGGCCTGGGGGGCCATCAGGCTGGAGAGCAGCGCGATGCCGAGGGGCGGGGTCCACAGGATGGGCTGGGACACCGTGAGGCGCGCGGCGCGCGCGACGAGTTGCTTGAGGGACTGCATCCGGGTATCCTTGATCGAGGCGCTTGGCGACACGGCGCCAGCCTTGAAGGTGCCGGAATCCATGCTACCGGGATTCCCATGGGCTGTCCACAACGCGCGTTCAGAGCGGAGGGTGACGTGATCGCGACCTGGATGGACGTGTTCGGCGTCCTGATCCTGAGCTACAACGTCTTGCGGGGGCTCACCACGGGCCTCATCCGCACCAGCGTCGGGGCGATCGCCGTGGTGATCGCGACCTACGCCGCCTGGCAGTACCAGGGGCTCGTCGCCCCCTTCGTGGACTCCTTCGTGCCTCCCACGTGGCCCCTGGCCATCTTCGCCCGCCCCGTCCTGACGTGGGCGATCGCCTTCAGCGCAGTCAACGTGATCGGCAGCCTGGTGCGCCTGATGGTGCGACTGACGCCGCTGATCCTCGCCGACCGGATCGGCGGGGCCGTCTTCGGCCTGATGACCGGGGTGGTGGTGCTCGCGACCCCGCTTCTGCTCCTCGCGCACTTCCCCCTGCTTCAGCAGATCCCGCAACTCCAGGAGGCCATCGCCCACTCGCACATCGCCGGGGCGATCATGCCGCTCATCGCGGCGGTGCAGCAGTGGGCGCCGGTGATCACCGGCGGTCAGCTGATCTAGCGCGTCTAACAAAACTGATCCGTCAAGCCGCCCAAGGCGGCCAGCGACCGTAACATGCCTGGTTTTGTTGGATGCTCTTTGGTTCTCAGGGCTCGCAGAAGGCGGGCTTGAAGGCGGCCTCGTCCACCTTGACCCCGGGCAGGGGCATGCGGATCGTCAGGAAGCTGTCGCGCACCAGCAGGTGATCCGCGGTCAACAGACTGAAGCCCGCCTCCTCGAAGGCGCGCGCCTTGGCCGCCTGATAATCGGGCGCCCAGGCGAGGACCACGTTCTCGGGGTAGCCGCGCAGCTTGCCAAGTCCGAAGCGCAAGAGCGGCTCGTAGAGGTGCTCGTAGCCGGGATGTACCGTCAGGCGCAGGCTCTGGGGACTGTGGCGGAAGTGGCCCAGGATCCGCAGGTACCCCACCACGACCCGATCGGCGTTCTCCAGCACGTAGCGGCGGTCCTCGAAGAGGCCCAGCTTGCGGCGCCAGCGCGAGAAGTTGTGCTCGATGAACCCCAGCTCGAAATCCTCGGCCGAGCGCGAGTCGACGAGCCGGACGCTCGCGGGCGTGCATGCGTTGTGCAGGGCCAACAGGGCCTCGGCGTCCTTGGGGCGGTAAGCGCGCAGCCCCTCGGGCGGCTCGACGGGCGCGTAGTCGGCCAGGCGCTCGGGGGAGAGCTGGTAGTAGCAGAGCGTCGCGTAGGTGCGAAAGCCCTTCTTGGCGTAAAGCCCCAGGGCCGCCAGGTTGCGCGTGTCCACCTCGAGGGTGAAGCTCTTGACCCCCATCCCGCCGTAGGCGTCGAAGACGTGGTCGAGCAGCGCGGTCGCCACCCCCCGGTGGCGATAGTCGCCCGCGACCGCCATGTAGTCGATGTGCCAGCGGGTCTTCTGGTGGTTGCCGGGGCTGGTCTGGATGAAGCCCGCGATCGCCCCATCCACCTCGGCCACCTGGAGGTTCATGGTGTACTGGTAGGGATTCGGGAAGAGCGAAAGGGCCCGCACCAGCGGGTACATCTGCTGCCACCGGACCAGCTGGCCGGTCATGTCGACGCCGCGCCGCTCGAACTCCTCGGTGAACGATCCTTCGAAGATCGTCTTGAGGGCGGGCAGGTCCATGAAACGGACCGGACGGATCATCGTGAGGCTCCCCCGATCAGACGCTCTCGGTCCCCTTGCGCCGAGCGTCGGGACACTCGATAATGGACGGCGTAATTCTAGCAAGGTTGAAGACGCAAATCAACAAGGGGCGCCAACATGGCAACCGCGAACACCCGTAAATCCTCCCTGATCGCCGACAACCGGCGAGCCTTCCACGAGTACCACATCCTCGAGCGCTTCGAGACCGGCATCGCCTTGACCGGCACCGAAGTCAAGAGCCTGCGGATGGGCCGGGCCAACCTCAGCGACAGCTTCGCGCGCATCGAGGACGGAGAGGTGTGGCTCCACCACATGCACGTGGCCCCCTACACCCACGGCAACCGCTACAACCCCGATCCGCTGCGCAAGCGCAAGCTCCTGCTCAAGCGCATGGAGATCTCGCGCCTGATCGGCAAGACCAAGGAGCAGGGCCTGACCCTCATCCCCCTCAAGATCTACTGGCACGGCGACTGGGCCAAGGTCGAGCTGGGCCTTGCCAAGGGCAAGCAGCTCTACGACAAGCGCGACGCCCTCCACGCCAAGGACGCCAAGCGCGACATCGAGCGGGCCCTGAAAGAGCGTCACCGCGGGGGGTAAGGCCCGGTAAAGGCGAGGTTACGCCTTGACAAAGGGACCCCCGCTGCTATACTGAATCGTCGGTAATACGCGCCCAATTGTCGTGTCGTCCAGCTGGTGCCCGGAAGGAGGTTTCCCGTGCTCTTGGATGTGGAAACCCTGCTTCAGGCCCCGGAGAGCGAAACCCGCGTCGCGTTCAGCGAGCTCGTGGAGTTTCCGGCCGACCTGGGCTCCCTCAAGCGTCCCCTTTCCGGTGAAGTGAGGATCTCCCGCGCCGTCGACGAGAGCCTCTTCACCCTCACGGGCCACCTGGAAACGACCGCGGACCTGGTCTGCGATCGCTGCCTGGGACCGACCCCCGCCGAGATCTCCTTCGATCTCGACGAGACGCTCGAGGTGACCGAGACGCCGACCCAGGCGCTCGAGGTCGATGAGGCCGTCGCAGCGACCGGGGAGATCGACCTCTCCGACCTGTTACGGCAGCACCTGCTGTTGAATCTGCCCAGCCGCAGCCTCTGCGGGTGCGAGCCCGAATACCTCGCGAAGCACAAGCCCCTCGACCCGCGCTGGCGTAAGCTCGAAGCCTTGCTAAGTCGAACCACTGAGGAGGAATCCAAGACCCATGGCTCAACCTAAGAAGAAGACTTCCAACTCCAAGCAGTGGCACCGCCGCTCGCACTGGAAGGCGAAGGCCCCCAACCTGACCACCTGCACCAACTGCCGCGCCCCCAAGCTGCAGCACACCGTTTGCCGCACCTGCGGCTTCTACAACGGCAAGCAGATCCTCTCGGTCGCTCAGTAAGCAGACCTTCGAGGCCCGGTTCGCTCCAATGCCCGACATTCGCATTGCCCTTGACGCCATGGGCGGGGATCACGCCCCGGCCGAGATCGTCAAGGGTGCGGTCGAGGCCTTGCGAGCGGACCGGGCCTTGTCCTTGGTGCTGGTCGGCGACGAGGCGCGGCTGAACGCCGAGCTTTCGCCGTACGCCGGCGAGAACCTCTCCCTCTCCGTGGTGCACGCCGCGGAGGTGATCCAGATGGACGAGGCCGCGAGCGCCGTTCGCAAGAAGAAGGACGCCTCGATCGTCGTGGCCATGGACCAGGTCAAGGCCGGCCACTGCCAGGGCGTGGTCGCCGCGGGATCCACCGGGGCCGCCATGGCCGCCGCCCTCCTGCGCCTCGGCCGCGTGCGCGGCATCGAACGGCCCGCGATCGCCGTGGTCATGCCCACCCTCAAGGGCCCGGTGGTCCTGCTGGACGTGGGCGCCAACGTGGACTGCAAGCCCCTCTACCTCGCCCAGTTCGCCCGCATGGGCGACGCCTACGCCCGGGCGGTGCTCAAGATCGCCGAGCCCCGCGTGGGGCTCGTGAACATCGGCGAGGAGCCCGGCAAGGGCGACGAGCTGGCGCTCGCGGCCCACCAGCTGCTCGCCGAGACCCGGGGGCTCCGCTTCATCGGCAATGTCGAGGGGCGGGACCTGCCGCGAGGAAACGTGGACGTGGCGGTGTGCGACGGCTTCGTCGGCAACGTCATGCTCAAGCTGGCCGAGGGAATGGGCGACCTCTTCAACGGCCTGCTCAAGGAGCAGATCAACCAGGGCGGTCTCGCGGCGAAACTCGGCGCGGCCCTCTTGCTGCCCGTGTTCAAGCGCTTCAAGAAGCGCCTGGATCCCGCCGAGTACGGCGGCGCCCTGCTCCTTGGCGTCAACGGCATCTGCGTCATCAGCCACGGCTCGAGCAAGGCGCAGGCCATCGTCAACGCCATCCGCGTCGCCAAGGAAGCCATCCTCGCGGACACGCTCGGTCTACTGGCGAATGCCGAACTGGCACAGAACGCCATCCTCGCGGACACGCACGATCTGCTGGCGAATGCCGAACCGGGCGAGCCCCTCGCGCCTCCTACCGGCGGCGGCGCGGCATGAGATACTGGACAGACCCGTCTGTCCCGTCTTGAGAAAGAGCCCCATGACCACTTCCCTGCTCCCCGTCTCCGTCATCGGTTGCGGCTACCACGTCCCCGAGCGGATCATGACCAACGCCGAGTTCGAGACCTTCCTCGACACCAACGACGCCTGGATCCGCGAGCGCACGGGCATCCGAGAGCGCCGCATCGCGTCGCCGGAGCACGCCATGAGCGACATGGCGATCCCCGCCGCCAGGCAGGCGCTTGCGCACGCGGGGGTCGAGGCCTCCGAGCTGGATCTCATCATCGTCGCGACCTCCACCCCGGACATGGCGATGCCCTCGACGGCCGCCCTGGTGCAGCACGCGCTCGGCGCGTCCCCCGCGGCCGCCTTCGACATGGAGGCCGCGTGCAGCGGCTTCGTCTACGGGACCGTCGTCGCCGCCCAGTTCCTCGCCACGGGCATGTACCGCACGGCCCTGGTCATCGGCGGCGACCTGCTCTCCAAGTACATCAACTGGCAGGACCGCGGCACCGCCGTGCTCTTCGGTGACGCCTGCGGCGCGGTCGTGCTGCGCGGCGGCGAGGAAGAAGGCCTACTCGGCAGCTACATGGGCGCGGACGGCGCGGGTTCGTCCCACATCCAGATCCCCATGGGCTCGCGCGTGCCGCCGACGGCCGAGACGGTCGAGGCCCGGCAGCACACCGTCCACATGAACGGCCGCGAGACCTACAAGTTCGCCGTCGAGATCGTGCCCAAGTGCGTCGACGAGATCGCCCGGCGCACCGGCGTCCCGGTGGAGGCGATCGATCACTTCGTGCTGCACCAGGCCAACTACCGCATCATGGAGGCCGCCGCCAAGCGCATGGGCGTTCCCATGGAGAAGATGATCGTCAACGTGGATCGCATGGCCAACTCCAGCGCGGGCACCGTGCCCGTGGCCCTGGCCGAAGCGGTCGAGGCGGGCACCATCAAGAAGGGCGACCTGGTCTGCCTGGTGGGCTTCGGCTCGGGCCTGACCTGGGCGAGCGCGCTGCTGCGCTGGACGTGCGATCGCCCCTTCCCCACTCGGGCCTAGCGGCCCTGCCCCCTTCCCCACCCGGGCCTAGCGGCCCACGAGGAGGCATCATGAAACTCGTATTTCTGTTCCCTGGCCAGGGCTCCCAGGTCGTCGGCATGGGCAAGGCCCTCGCCGAGGCCTTCCCCGAGGCCATGCGCACCTTCGAGGAGGCCGAGGAGATCCTGGGCCTGCCCGTGCGCAAGCTGTGCTGGGAAGGCCCCGAGGAGACCCTGCGCGCCACCGAGAACGCCCAGATCGCGCTCTTCGTGACCTCGATGGCCGCCCTGCGCGCCTTCAGGGCCCTGGGCGCCCCGGAGCCCGCCTTCTTCGCTGGCCACTCGCTCGGCGAGTACTCGGCCATCTGCGCTGCGGGCGCGCTGGACTTCGCGACGGCCCTCAGGCTGGTGCGCCTGCGCGGCGAGCTGATGGCCAAGGCCGAAGCCGGCACCATGGCAGCCGTCATGGGCCTCGAGGCGGAAAAGCTCGAAGCCCTCTGCCGCGAGGCCAGCGCGACGGTGGTCGTCGCCAACTACAACTCGCCCGATCAGCTCGTCATCTCGGGCACCCCCGAGGGGGTCGCCGAGGTGAGCCAGAAGGCCGCCGAGGCCGGTGCCAAGCGCGTCGTGCCCCTGGTCGTCGCGGGCGCCTTCCACTCACCCCTGATGGAAGTGGCGAGCGAGCAGCTGACCGCTGCGCTCGCCAAGGCCCCCTGGCAGGACACCCTCGTCCCCGTCGTCACCAACGTGGACGCGCTGCCGACCACGCGCGCGGCCGACTTCTCGGCCAAGCTCGCCAGGCAGCTCGCCTCGTCGGTCCGCTGGACCGACTCCCTGCGCCGGATGATGGCCGAGGGCGAGACGACCTTCGTCGAGCTGGGGGCGGGCAAGGTGCTCTCGGGCCTCGTGAAGAAGCTCGATCGCAAGGCACCGACCCTCGCCACGGAAGACCCCGAGGCCCTTCGCAAGGCGATCGATACCCTCAACGTCCCGGTGTCTGTGTAGCAAGCGTGGTAGAATCTGATCTTTCATCCCTCTCGTCCTGACCGGACACGAACCAAGGCAGTCTCATGAACGCACTCGACGCAAAAGTCGCACTCGTCACCGGCGGCAGCCGCGGCATCGGCCGCGCCTGCGCCATTGCCCTCGCCAAGCTCGGCGCCAAGGTCGCCATCAACTACGTGAGCAACTCTTCGGCTGCGGATGCGGTCGTCGCGGAGATCACCCAGGCCGGCGGCGAGGCCAAGGCCATCCAGGCCGACGTCTCCAGGGCCGATGACGTGGATCGCCTGATCAAGGACGTCCTCTCCTGGGGCGACGGCAAGATCGACGTGGTGGTCAACAACGCGGGGATCACCCGCGACACCCTGCTCTTGCGGATGAGCGAAGAGGACTGGGATGCGGTGCTCGACACCAATCTCAAGAGCGTCTTCCTCGTCTCCAAGGCCGTGGCCAAGCCCATGATGAAGCAGCGCGCCGGACGGATCATCAACGTCTCCAGCGTGGTCGGCGTCATGGGCAACGCGGGCCAGGCCAACTACGCGGCCTCCAAGGCGGGCATCATCGGCTTCACCAAGTCGCTCGCCAAGGAGCTCGGCAGCCGCAACGTTCTGGTAAACGCCATCGCCCCGGGCTTCATCAGGTCCGAGATGACCGACAAGCTCACCGACGACGTCCAGAAGACCTACCTCGACTCGCTCCCCCTGGGGCGCTTCGGGGATCCCGAAGAGGTGGCCGCCCTGGTCGCGTTCCTCGCGACCGGCGGAAGCTACATCACCGGGCAGGTCATCAACGTCGACGGCGGCATGCATACCTAACCCCTCACCCACCCATCAACGGAAGGAACATTCAAATGAACGAGCAAGAACTCTTTGAGAAGGTCAAGCAGATCATCGTCGAGCAGCTCGGCGTGAGCGCCGACGAGGTCACCATGGACGCCTCCTTCACCGAGGATCTGGGCGCCGACTCGCTGGACACCGTCGAGCTGGTCATGGCCCTCGAAGAGGCCTTCGAGGTCGAGATCCCGGACGAGGACGCCGAGAAGCTGACCACCGTCCGCACCGCGATGGACTACATCAAGAAGCACCAGCCCGCTTAAGCGGTCACCACCAACGGTCGCGGCGGGGCATCCCCGCCGCGACCGCGCTTAGTAGCGTCCTGGGCCAGGGCGCGATACCATGTTGGTAATCTCCGGTTTCGATTCGTTCGCGGAAGGCCCTCCGCGCTAGCCCTGCGGCTATACTTCTAGAGAGGCACCTCGTCGCCATGAAACATCGCGTCGTCATCACCGGCCTGGGAGCCATCACCCCTCTCGGCTCCTCGGTGACCAAGTACTGGGAAGGCCTCAAGGCCGGCAAGAGCGGCATCGCCGCCATCGCCTCGATCGACGCCTCGGCTTTGCCGGTGCGCTTCGCCGGCGAGGTCAAGGACTTCGATCCGACCGAGTACATGGAACGCAAGGAAGCCAAGCGCACCGCGCGCTTCACCCACTTCGCCGTCGCTGCAGCCAAGCAGGCCTGGGCCGATGCCGGCCTCGACAAAGACGCCCTCGACATGGAGCGCGTCGGCGTCTTCATCGGCTCGGGCATGGGCGCCCTCGACGTGATCGAGGAGGAGACCCTCAAGCTCCGCGACAAGGGCGCCGACCGCGTCAGCCCCTTCCTCATCCCCTCGGTCATCGTGAACATGGCAGGCGGCAACGTGGCCATCCACCTGGGCGCCAAGGGCCCCAACCTGTGCCACGTCTCGGCCTGCTCCACCGGCGCCCACGCCATCGGCGACGCCTTCCGCCAGCTGCAGTTCGGCGAAGTCGACGTCATGCTCGCCGGCGGCACCGAGGCGACCATCACCCCGCTCGCGATCGCGGGCTTCGCATCGGCCAAGGCCCTCTCCACCGGCCACGCCTCGGGTGATCCCACCCGCGCGAGCCGCCCCTTCGACGTGGACCGCAACGGCTTCGTCATGGGCGAGGGCGCGGGCGTCCTGGTGCTCGAGACCCTCGAGCACGCCAAGGCGCGCGGCGCGCGGATCCTGGCCGAGGTCGTCGGCTACGGCCTGACCGACGACGCCCACCACATCACCATGCCCGCCCCCGAGGGCGAGGGCGTCCAGCGCGCCATGAAGAAGGCGCTCAAGGAGGCCGGCCTCGAGCCCCAAGACGTGGACTACATCAACGCCCACGGCACCTCGACCGGCGCCAACGACAAGTACGAGTCGGCCGCCTACCGCGGCGTCTTCGGCGCGCATGCCAAGAAGATCCCCATCTCCTCGACCAAGAGCATGACGGGCCACCTGCTCGGAGCCGCCGGCGCCGTCGAGGCGATCGCCTGCGTCATGGTCCTCAACGAGGGGATCCTGCCGCCCACCATCAACCTCGAGACGCCCGACCCCGAGTGCGACCTGGACTACGTGCCCAACGCGGCGCGCCAGGCCGAGGTGGACGTCTGCATGACCAACAACATGGGCTTCGGCGGCCACAACGCGAGCCTCGTCTTCCGTCGCTTCGCGTGAGCCGGCCGGTCCTCGAGTTCGTCGAGAAGGTCCTCGGCCTGCCGGTGCGGGGCGAGGACCTCTTCGAGCAGGCCCTGACCCACTCCTCCTTCACGGGCCACCCTCACTACGAGCGGCTGGAGTTTTTGGGCGACGCGGTGCTCAAGCTGGTCGCCTCCGCGTGGATCTACGAGCGCTTCGGGGCGCTCTCCGAGGGGGAGATGACCAAGATCCGCGCGCGGATCGTCTCGGACGCCACCCTCTCGACGATCGCTCGCCGCCTGGATCTGCCGGGCTACATGCGCTTCGGCAAGGCCGAGGAGCGCACCGGCGGCCGCAAGAAGGTCGGCAACATCGCGGCCTCGCTCGAGGCGGTCTTCGCCGCGGTGCACCTCACCTACGGCCTGGAGGTCGTCACGGCCCTCATCCGTCAGCTGCTCGAGGCCGAGCTGGTGACGGCCGCCGAGGCCCCCGGCGCCGAGAACTCCAAGGCCCTCTTGCAGGAGCTGACCCAGGAGCGCTTCGGGACCCTGCCGATCTACCGGGTGACCGGCGGCGAGGGGCCCCTGCACCACCACACCTTCTTCGTGGAGGTCGAGGTGGAAGGCAGCGTCCTCGGCCACGGCAAGGGCGCCTCCAAGAAGCAGGCCGAGCAAGCCGCGGCGGCCGTCGCCCTCGTGGCGCTCGAAAGGTCCGAACCATGCGCAAAACCCTGATCGCCCCCTCCGTCCTGTCCGCCGACTTCGCCGACCTCGGCGGCGAGCTTCGCCGGATCGAGAAGGCGGGCGCCGACTGGGTCCACCTGGACGTCATGGACGGCCACTTCGTGCCCAACATGACCTTCGGCCCCGGCGTCATCACGGCCATGCGGCCCCACTCGAACCTGCCCTTCGACGTCCACCTGATGATCGAGTCGCCCGAGCAATACCTGCTCGCCTACAAGCAGGCGGGCGCCGACCTGCTCACGGTCCACGCCGAGGCGTGCCCGCACCTGCACCGCACGGTCCACGGGATCAAGGAGATGGGCATCAAGGCGGGGGTCGCCCTGAACCCCTCGACCAGCGAGGAAGCCCTGCGCTACCTGATCCAGGACCTGGACCTGGTGCTCGTCATGAGCGTCAACCCGGGCTTCGGGGGCCAGGGCTTCATCCCGGGGGTGCTGCGCAAGATCAAGGCCATCCGCGAGATGGCGGACGCCGCCGGACGCGACCTGCGCATCGGGGTGGACGGCGGCATCAACGTCACGAGCGGCCGCCAGGTGGTCGAGGCCGGCGCGGACGTCCTGATCGCGGGGTCCTACGTCTTCGGCGCGCCGGACGCGGCCGAGGCGATCGCGTCGCTTCGGAGCTAAAGGCCCTTCAAGCGGCCACGGGCACCACCCTCGGCGTTCTCTATCGACACGGGTATGATTGTAGCGACGATGACGAGCGGGAAGGCGGCGTGAAATGAGCCCGACGATTCACCGGGAGCGTGGGTTTGCCTTCGTGCTCAACACGGACGATCACGAGCCCCCTCACCTGCATTTGTTCAAAAGCGAATGGGAAGCTAAGATCGCTCTCGGGGATCTGAAAACGCGACCATGGGTAATCGACCCGGGCAGGATGCCAGGACACGAGGTACGAGAGGCAATACGCTTGGTCATGCGCAATCAGGGGCGCTTTCTTGCGGAATGGAGGAAGTACCATGGCTGACTGGAAGCCAACCTGGCAAGAGCCGACCGACACGGAGCTAGACGCGGAGATCGAGGCCGCCCGGGTGAGGGCGGACAGATCCCGTGAAGACGCGGTACTCGCCCTATCAGCCCGCTACGATCGCGCAACACGGCGCGTGATCGTGGAATTGAACACGGGTTCGACCTTCATCTTTCCGGTGGATAGGGTGCAGGGCCTGCAAGGCGCGACGGATGACGATCTCGCCACCATTGGCGTGATGCCGCTTGGCGACCTGCTGGAGTGGCCCCGCCTGGACTGGCATTGCAGCCTTCCTGCCTTGATGGCCGGGCACTACGGCTCGAAGGCATGGATGGAGCGGCAGCACACGACGCAGCCCGAGCAGCACCGTGCAGCCGACGGCTGAGCAAACCACGCCTCACTGCGCTTTTCGATGTACGGCGATAGTCGTGTAGCCTAAACACGCATCACGCCTTTATTTCATGTAATAATCAAGCAGGATTTGGCTGACCACGCCAGGTTCAGCCAGCTTGTCTTGCGGAATCATCCGGTCGCTCGGCATTTAATCCGAACACTGCTAGGAAACCAATTCATGTCCAACCCGAATCTCTCATCCTTCATCTGGTCCGTCGCAGACCTGCTACGCGGTGATTACAAGCAATCTGAGTACGGCAAGGTGATCCTGCCCTTCACCGTGCTGAGGCGCCTAGACTGCGTCCTCGAGGAGACCAAGCCAGCGGTCCTCGCCGAGAAAGCGCTGAGGGAAAAAGCCGGGCTCAACCCCGAGCCCTTCCTGCTCAAGAAGTCCAGGCAGTTCTTCTTCAACACCTCCCCCCTCGATCTCAAGAAGCTGATGGGGGACCAGGACAACATCGGCGAGCACCTGCGCTCCTACATCCAGGGTTTCTCGCCGGCGGTGCGGGACATCTTCGAGAGCTTCGAGTTCCACACCCAGATCGACAAGCTCTCGAAGGCAGGCCTGCTCTACCTCATCACCGAGAAGTTCGCGAACATCGACCTGCACCCCCAGGTCGTGAGCAACGCCCAGATGGGCCTCGTGTTCGAGGAGCTGATTCGCAAGTTCGCCGAGCTCTCGAACGAGACCGCCGGGGAGCACTTCACGCCCCGGGAAGTCATCCGGCTGATGGTCAACCTCCTGTTCATCGAGGACGACGAGGCGCTCTCGAAGCCGGGCGTGGTTCGATCGCTCTATGACCCCACCGCCGGGACAGGGGGCATGCTGAGCGTGGCCGACGACCACCTTGCGTCGCACAACCCTGACGCCCGTCTTGCCATGTACGGCCAGGAGCTCAATCCGGAGTCCTACGCAATCTGCAAGGCCGATATGCTCATCAAGGGCCAGGACATCGCCAACATCGTCCAGGGCAACACGCTCTCGGCCGATGGGCTCCCGGGCAAGCACTTTGACTACATGCTCTCGAACCCGCCCTTTGGGGTCGAATGGAAAAAGATCGAGCGCGAGATCCGCAAGGAAGCCGAGGACCTCGGCCACGCGGGTCGCTTCGGCCCCGGCCTGCCCCGGGTGAGCGACGGCTCGCTTCTCTTCCTGCTGCATCTCCTCTCCAAGATGCGCCCATCGAAGGATGGGGGTAGCCGCTTCGGCATCGTCCTGAACGGATCGCCGCTCTTCACGGGCGCCGCCGGCTCGGGCGAGAGCGAGATTCGCCGTCACGTCCTGGAGAATGACCTCGTCGAGGCCATCATCGCGCTACCGACCGACATGTTCTACAACACGGGCATCGCCACCTACGTCTGGATCGTGAGCAACCGCAAGCCCGAGCGACGCAAGGGCAAGGTCCAGCTCATCGACGCGAGCAACTTCTTTCAGAAAATGCGGAAGAGCCTCGGCAGCAAGCGCAAGGAGCTCGGCCCCGAGCACATCGACGACATCACGCGGCTGTTCGGCGGCTTCGAGGAGGTCACTCGCGACGGCATCCCCATCAGCCGCATCTTCCGGAACGAGGACTTCGGCTACCGGACGATCACTGTCGAGCGCCCTCAACGGGACGAGCAGGGCCGTGTCGTTCTGGCCACGAAGGGCAAGGCCAAGGGCAAGCCCATGCCGGACACGAGCCTTCGAGATACCGAGAATGTACCGCTATCGGTGGATGTCGAGGCATACTTCAAGCGTGAGGTGCTGCCCCACGCCGCCGATGCCTGGATCGAGCACGAGAAAACGAAGGTCGGCTACGAGATCCCTTTCAACCGTCAATTCTATGTCTTTCAGACACCCCGACCGCTTGCTGAGATAGATGCGGAGCTCAAGGGTGTAACTGAACGGATCATGGTGATGCTCGGGGGGCTCTCGTCGTGAGCTTCAAGCGCTATTCGACGTACAAGGCCAGCGGTGTCAAATGGCTAGATGTAGTGCCGTCTCACTGGGAAATGAAGCGACTCCGCTATGTAGCTGCCCTGAATCCACCCAGGTCCGAAGTGAGCGACCTTCCTGGTTCAATGCCTGTCTCTTTCCTTCCGATGGAGTTGATTGGCGACGACGGTACCCTACGCTTGCTCAACGAAAAGAAGCTTGACGACATCGGTACTGGCTACTCGTATTTCCGCGAGGGTGATATCACGATCGCCAAGATTACTCCTTGCTACGAAAATGGAAAAGGCGCCCTGATGCAAGGGCTTGTCAATGGAATTGGGTTTGGAACCACTGAGCTAATTGTCGTCCGTCCCAACCCGGAGCTGGCAAGTGGTGCTTTCCTGCACTACCTCTTCAACTCTTCGGAGTTCCGGAAACTCGGTGAAGGTCAAATGTACGGGGCGGGAGGACAAAAGCGGATCCCTGATACCTTCGTACGGGACTTCAAAGCCGCGCTCCCCCCCCTAGTTGAGCAAGGTGCCATCGTAGACTTCCTCGACCGTGAGACGGCAAAGATCGATGTACTCGTGGCCGAGCAGCAGCGGCTTGTCGAGTTGCTGGAAGAGAAACGCCAAGCTGTCATCTCTCATGCCGTGACCAAGGGATTGAATTCCGAGGCTGCGATGAACGACTCAGGTATCAAGTGGCTTGGGGAAGTGCCCGCTCATTGGAAGGTCGTTTGTGTAAGGCGAATCATAGAACGGTTCGAGCAAGGCTGGAGTCCAGATTGCCTCGGATTCTCCGCAGAAGAAGGGTCTTGGGGCGTTCTCAAGTCGGGCTGCGTCAATTGGGGTGTCTTCAATGAGAATGAGAACAAGGCGCTTCCTGAAAGCCTCGAGCCAATTCCTGCACTGGAGGTTCGAGCAGGTGACGTGCTGATGTCTCGCGCAAGCGGATCTCCGGAATTGATTGGGTCAGTGGCTTACGTATACTCAACAAGGCCCGCGCTGATGTTGTCAGACAAGATTTTTCGGCTTCACCCATCGCCTTCTATCAACCCTGAGTATCTAGTCGCAGTGTTTAACTCGACCTGTGTTCGGGCTCAGATCGTCAGTTCAATCAGCGGCGCGGAGGGGCTGGCCAACAATCTTTCACAGGCATCTATTAAGAGCTTCTACCTGGTGCTCCCCCCTCGCGACGAGCAAGCTGCAATCATTGCTTTCATCAAGCAGGAAGTAGCGCTGCTTGATCGCCTATCTGAAGAGACCAAGAGAGCAATCGCTACTCTTCAGGAACGCCGTTGCGCTCTCATTTCAGCGGCCGTAACCGGACAAATCGACGTCCGCACACCGGTGGAGGCCCTTGCTGTATGAGCGACCTGAAGCTGTTCCGATATGATGAGCAGTCAGCCACCGCCCTTCCGGGCGATGCGCGTCCGATTGAGAAATCCCTTCAGAAGCTAATCGAAAGCCAGATGGAGACCTTCCTCGGCGTGCGCTGCCTGGCAAGCGAGTACAGCACGGGGAAGACCCACAAGGGACGCATCGATAGCCTCGGCCTCGACGAGAACGGCTGCCCCGTCATCATCGAGTACAAGCGCCACATCAACGAGAACGTCATCAACCAGGGCCTGTTCTACCTCGACTGGCTGCTCGACCACCAGGCCGAGTTCCGCTGGCTGGTGATGGAGCAGCTCAACAAAGAAGATGCGAACAACATCCAGTGGCAGGGCACCCGCCTGCTGTGCATCGCCGCCGACTTTACCAAGTACGACGAGCACGCCGTGGCGCAGATCAACCGCAACATCGAGTTGATCCGCTACAAGCTGTTCGGGCCTGACCTGCTTCTTCTCGAACTCGTCAACGCGGTGAGCGGCCCGAGTACCGCGCTGACGACCACAAACACATCAGAGCCAGAGCTAGAGCCCGTCGTTACTTCGGAGAAGTCAACCACCAAGACCAATGCCCAGCAAATCGGATCTGCCTCCCCCGCGCTGCGTGGTCTGCTCGAACAAATGGAAAGCTTCATCACCTCACTGGGCGACGACGTCCAAGTGAATCCGCTCAAGTTGTACACGGCCTACCGGCGCTTGCGCAACTTCGCGTGCTCCACTGTCGTGCCCAAACAAGACGCCCGCATCCTACTCTGGCTGAGCATCGACCCCGCCAGCGTGCAGCTCGAAGAAGGCTTCACCCGGGATGTCAGCAACATCGGCCACTGGGGCACGGGAAATCTGGAGGTCTCAATCCGCGATGAGCGGTCGCTTGAGAAAGCAAAGGCCCTCATTCTGCGCTGCTACCAGGAGAGTTGAAATGCCCTCACTGCACCAAGAGATCAGCTTCGAGACCGAGATCTGCGACCATCTGGCCGCCAACGGCTGGCTATACGCGGAAGGGGATGCCAAGGCCTATGATCGGGCTCGAGCGCTTTTCCCCGACGATGTCCTGACCTGGGTGCAGGCTACCCAGCCGAAAGCATGGGAAATCCTCACCAATAACCACGGTGCCAAGGCCGCTGAGACCCTTCTCGACCGCCTGAGGGACCAGCTCGACAAGCGCGGAACTCTGGACGTCTTGCGCCAAGGCATCGAGCTCCTGGGCCTGAAGCAGCCGCTCAAGCTGGCCGAGTTCAAGCCCGCACTCGCCATCAACCCCGAGATCCTGGAGCGCTACGAGACCAATCGCCTGCGGGTCATCCGCCAGGTGCGCTACTCTCTCCACAATGAGAACTGCATCGACCTCGTACTCTTCCTCAACGGCCTGCCCGTCGCCACGGTCGAGCTCAAGACGGACTTCACCCAGAGCATCGCCGACGCCATCGACCAGTATCGCTTCGACCGCCAGCCCCGCCCCAAGGGCTTTCCCGCCGAACCCCTCTTGAGCTTCCCGAGCGGGGCCCTGGTTCACTTCGCCGTGAGCAACAGCGAGGTCCACATGGTGACGCGCCTGGAAGGCCCCGAGACCGTCTTCCTGCCCTTCAACCTGGGCAACGAGGGCGGGGCTGGCAATCCCCTGAATCCAAAGGGGGGGCACCGCACCGCCTACCTCTGGGAGCAAATCTGGGCGCGCGAGAGCTGGCTCGAGATCCTCGGGCGCTACCTCACCGCCCAGCGGGACAAACAAAAGAAGCTCACCCGCATCATCTTCCCGCGCTTCCACCAGCTCGACGTCACCCGCAAGCTCCAGAAGGCGGTCCTGCGGGACGGCCCCGGCACGAAGTACCTCATCCAGCATTCGGCGGGCTCGGGAAAGACCAACTCCATCGCCTGGACGGCGCACTTCCTGGCCGAGCTCCACGACGCCAGTCATAACAAGGTCTTCGACACGGTCATCGTCATCTCGGACAGGACCGTCATCGACACCCAGCTTCAGGAGGCGATCTTCGACTTCGAGCGGACGACCGGCGTTGTCGCGACCATCCGGGGAGAAGCCAACAGCAAGAGCGGGGAGCTCGCGAAGGCCCTGTCAGGCTCCAAGAAGATCGTCGTCTGCACCATCCAGACCTTCCCGTTTGCCCTCCAGGAAGTCCGCAAGCTCGCGGCCACCCAGGGCAAGCGCTTCGCGGTCATCGCGGACGAGGCTCACAGCTCGCAGACGGGCGAAGCCGCGGCCAAGCTCAAGGCGCTCCTCTCCCCCGAAGAGCTCGAAGCGCTCGGTGACGGCGGCGAGGTGAGCACCGAGGATATCCTCGCCGCTCAGATGGCAGCCCGTGCCGATCACGCGGGCATCACCTTCGTGGCCTTCACCGCCACCCCCAAGCACAAGACGCTTGAGCTCTTCGGAACCCGACCCGACCCGTCGAGCAACCCCGGCCCGGAAAACGTGCCGGCCCCCTTCCACGTCTACTCGATGCGGCAGGCCATCGAGGAAGGATTCATCCTCGACGTGCTGCGAAACTACACGCCGTACGCTCTGGCATTCAAGATCGCCAATGGCGGTGAGGAGTTCGACGAAAAGGCCGTCGACCGTAGCGCCGCCCTGAAGAAGCTCATGGGCTGGGTGAAGCTCCACCCCTACAACATCGCTCAGAAGGTCCAGGTGGTCGTCGACCATTACCGCACCCAGGTCGCGGGTCTGCTGGGCGGCAAGGCCAAGGCGATGGTGGTGATCAGCAGCCGCCTCGAGGCCGTTCGCTGGCAACTCGCCATCCAGAGGTTCATCCTCGAGCGAGGCTACAAGATCGGGACGCTCGTCGCATTCTCCGGAGAGGTCGCCGACGAGCAGTCCGGCCCCGAGCCGTTCTCCGAGAACAGCAAGACCCTGAATCCACGCCTCAAGGGGCGGGATATCCGGAAGGCCTTCGAGGGCGACGAGTACCAGATTCTACTGGTCGCCAACAAGTTCCAGACGGGATTCGACCAGCCGCTGCTCTGCGGGATGTACGTCGACAAACGCCTGGCGGGCATCCAGGCGGTCCAGACCCTTTCGCGCTTGAACCGGGCATACCCCGGAAAAGAGACGACCTACATCCTCGATTTCGTCAATGACCCTGCCGACATCCTCGCAGCCTTCAAGACCTATCACACGACAGCGGAGCTCTCAGGGACCACCGACCCCCACCTCGTGTTCGACCTCCGTGCCAAGCTCGACTCGCAGGGCTATTACGACGACCACGAGGTAGAACGCGTGGTCCGGGCGGATCTCAACCCGAACTCCAAGCAAAGTGACCTGGTGAAGGCCATCGAGCCGGTTGCCGATCGCCTGATCAAGCGCTACAAGGCGGCTCAAGCCGCCTTCCGCTCAGCCAAGGCTCACGGAGATTCGCAGGCGAGCCAGGACGCGAAGAGCGAGCTGGATGCCATGCTCCTCTTCAAATCTGACGTCGGGGCCTACATTCGGCTCTACACCTTCCTCTCCCAGATCTTCGACTACGCAAACACCGACATCGAGAAGCGCGCGATCTTCTTCAAGCGCCTCCTGCCGTTGCTCGAGTTCGGGCGCGAGCGCGAGGAGATCGACCTATCCAAGGTGCAGCTCACCCATCACGGCTTGAAGGAAAAAGATAAGGCCGCCATGGACCTGTACCAGGGAAAGAACATCAAGCTCGACCCGCTCACCGCGCCCGGTACCGGAAGCCCACAGGAAAAGGAGAAGGCGCGCCTCGAGGAAATCATCGAGAAAATGAACACCCTGTTCGAGGGTGAGCTCACCGACAATGACAAGCTGGTCTACGTGAACAACGTGCTCCTCGGGAAGTTGCTCGAGTCCACGAAGTTGGTCCAGCAAGCCGCCAACAACACCAAGCAGCAGTTCGCCAATTCGCCGGATCTCAAGAACGAGCTTCTTGATGCCATCATGAGCGCCTTCGATGCCCACACGACCATGAGCGCTCAGGCGCTCAACTCGGAGGCCGTGCGAGGAGGCCTCCAGGACATCTTGCTGAACTACTCGGGGCTTTGGGAAGCCCTGAGAACAGAGGCAGGATCTGTAATGCCTGACCTGCTGGCGCTTCGCCAATCTATAGACTCCACGGTGATGGAGCAGAGGATATCACCGGCGTGGGTGGGCGAGCCCCGGGATGGCGCAAAAGAAGACGATGGTATTCGAGCCAACCGGCTTTGATGATACCGAATGGAGCAAAAAGGGGAGGCTCGTAGCCTCCCCCGATGCTATTCAGTTGGGTTCAAGCTAGTGGTCCCGATGCGAGCGCCAGCTCATGCGATCGGAACTGCCCCGGTCCCCGTGGTTGATGCCGCCGAAGGCATCGTTCTTCTGGGGATCCGCCTGCTTGGGGATGGGCGCCGGGAAGGCGGCTTTCCACTTGGGGGCGATGCCCTTGAGGGGCCTGGGGGTCTTGGTGAACCGCGACGTAGGCTCCATTGCCATGCGTGAGTTCCTCCTTTGGTTGGACATGAACGGCCCGGCGGGCCGATCGCACCGGCGACTCGCACCGGTGCATGGAAGATGGCGAACGTATTTAAGTAATCTACATCTTAATATAAGTTTGCCTTTCAGTCAAGTGTCATCCGTCACTTCACAAAACGCAAGCCGGTCCAGGTTTTCGAAGGTCCCCCCGCGAGGAATAAAAGCTGAAGCACGCATGAAAAGGGGGTTTCAGCGATCATGGTTCCTCGCAGGCTACTCCTTGCCTCCCTCGGGGCGATCCTGGTCGGGTGCAGCGCGCCGCAGACGCTCGCGATGGCCGAGAGGGCTCCCGAGCCCGGCTCCTTCTTCATCACCCAGTACACCCACCCGGTCTATCACCCCGAGCCGACCCCTCTCGAGAACGCCAACTGCGGGCCCACCAGCCTCGCCATGGCCATCACCGCCTACGGCAAGGTGCCCTATTCCTATCAGGGCAGCCGCGACAAGCTGATCGATGCCGTTCGCCTCGCCATGACCGGCCAGAACGATATAGGGACCTGGACTTACCCCGCTCAGTTCCCGGATGCGGCCAAACGGTTCGGCCTCGCCACCCAGATGGTCCACGGGGGCGCCGACGGCGTCCTGCGGCAGCTGGCCGTCCCCGGGCGCATGGTGATCGTCAACGTCAACCCGACCCCCGCCTACGCCGAGCAGCTCGCCCACCCCTTCAATGGCGGGCACTTCGCCCTGGTGACCGGCTTCGACGGCGAGCGCATCCACCTCAACGACCCCCTGGCGGCGACCCCGGTCACCATTACCCGCAAGCAGCTCGAGCTGGCCCTCACCACGCCGCTCGGCGACGGCATCGCCCCATTCAACGGGGGCATCGCGGTCTGGGCCAGCCGGTAAAATCACCCGCCGCCAGGGCCTGCCGGCTTGATACAATGAGGGAGCTCACCCTCTTGCGATCGGAGCCCCCATGCCCACCGGCCCGCTGTCCCCTCTAGGCCCCACCTCAGACGCCCAGGAGCCCATCCTCGGCGTGGTAGGGAGCCTCACCCGGATCATCCGCTACTTCCTGCGGTACCCGGCCATGTGCGGGCTCATCGTCGCGGCCCTGGCGCTCGAGATGGGGTTCACCGGGCTGGTCCCCATGAGCTTCAAGTACCTGATCGACGGGGCGATCGCCCACCAGGATCGAGCGGCCCTGGCCCTGACGCTCAGCGCCCTGCTCGGCGCCCTGCTCCTGGTGTCGGTCACGGGCCTCGGCCGGGACTACCTCTACGCCCAGGTGGTGACCCGGATCCAGCGCGACCTGCGCCGGGAGATCTTCGCCCACCTCCAGCGCTTGCCGCTCGGCTTCTACCGCCGCGCCAGCGAGGCCGACATCCTCTCGCGCTTCTCGATCGACATCGCGGCGGTCGAGTACGCGGTCGCAGGCGTCGCCCCCTGGGTCATCCTGCCCCTCATGGACATCGCCATGAGCACCGTCCTCCTCTTCTCGCTGGACTGGCGCCTCGCGCTGGTGGCCATGCTCATCTGGCCGTTCAGCCTGATCGGGCCCCGGCTGTTCTCGGGCCGGGCGTCGCGCGAGAGCTACGCCTACAAGCAGGAAGAGGCGGCCATCGTCGCGCACGTGCAGGACAACGTCTCCTTCCAGCCGCTCATCAAGCAGCTCGGCCTCGAGAAGGACGCCGTCGCGCGCTTCCGGGACCGCACGCACCGCCTGGCGAGCGGTGGCCTGAAGGTCAGCTTCCTGAGCGCGATCGTGGAGCGCACGGCGAACATCGGGATCAGCCTGCTCCAGGTGCTGACCATGGGCGTGGGGGCCTACCTCGCGTTCACGGGAAGCATCACGATCGGCTCCTTGGTCTCGTTCCAGGCGCTGCTCGTGACGCTGAGCTACTCCGTCTCGTACGTGATCAACTACCTGCCCATCGTCGTGCCCGCCGCAGGAGCCCTCCAGCACATCGAGGACCTCCTGAAGGAAGCGCCCGAGCCGCCGGAGGCCCCCGGCGCGATCGCCGCCCCCGAGGACCCCGAGCGGTGGAGCCTGGAAGGGGTCTGCTTCGCGTTCGGGGCGACCGACTCCCTGCGCGAGGCGAGCCTCGAGATCCCCCGCGGCGCCGCGGTGGCGCTGGTGGGGCCGAGCGGCTCGGGGAAGAGCACCCTGGTGTCGCTCCTGGCCGGAGACGATCGGCCGATCAAGGGCGCGCTCACGGTGGACGGGAAGGAGGCCGGCGCCTTCACGCGCGAAAGCCTGCGAGCGCGCGTGGCCGTGCTGCGCCCCGAGCCGCAGTTCTTCCCGGGCTCGATCCGCGAGAACCTCCGGCTCGCGGCGCCGGACGCGTCCCTCGAGGAAATCGAAGAGGCCCTGGCCGCGGCCGGGCTGGGCGAGACCTGCAGGGCCCAGCCCCTCGGGCTCGACACGCCGAGCCCCGAGCTGCGCCTCTCGCCGCTCGAATGGCAGCGCCTCGCGCTAGCGCGGGCCGTGCTGCGACGCGCGCGCCTGCTGATCCTCGACGACGCGACGATCGCCATGGACGCCGAGAGCGAGGAGGCCTTCCTTGCCACGGTCCATGCCATGACGAGGGGCCGGGCAACCGTGCTCGTCGCGACCCACCGGCTCGCCTCGGCCCGGCATGCCGAGCAGATCCACGTCCTGGACGACGGCGCGATCGCCGAGCGCGGCACCCACGCGGAGCTCATCGCGGCGGGCGGCCTCTACGCCGCGTGGTGGGAGAAGCAGAGCGGCTTCGTCGCCAACCGGGTCCGGCCCGAGTGGCTCGCGCGCCTGCCCTTGTTCGCCGCCCTCGATCCGGGCCTGCTCGAGAAGCTCGCCGAGCGCTTCCTTTCCGAACAGGTCGGGGCCGGGCGCGAGGTCTTTTGCGAGGGGGATGCGGGCGATCGCTTCTACCTGATCGCCCGCGGCACCGTCGAGGTGCTCAAGGGCCAGCCCGGAGGCGCACCGGCGCGCGTCGCCCAGCTCGAGGACGGCGACTACTTCGGCGAGATCGCGCTGTCCACCGACGCGCCGCGCGGAGCGACCATCCGGACCCTCACGCCCTGCCGGCTGCTCTCGCTGGATCGCGCCGCCTTCCTGGAGCTGATGGAAAGGGCGCCCGAGTTCGAGGCGCACGTGACCCTGACGATGGCCGAGCGCACGGGCGAGCCCTGATCCCGCCCGGGGCAAGCCTTCTTGGCAGGGTCCCCTAGGCCTCCGGGACCGGCGCGGCCGAGGGCACGGGCTGCGGGGGCTCGACGGGGCCGAGCTCGCGGGCCCGCTGCTGCTGCAGCCAGAAGCGAAGGGTCGTCACCACGACCGCCATGATGGGGATGGCCAGCAGGATGCCCAGAAACCCCGCGAGCTTGCCGCCCATCAGCACCGCGGCGATGATGAGGATGGGGTGAAGGCCCGTCGTGTGGCTCATGACGCGCGGCGCGATGATGTTGTCCTTGGTCCACCAGATGACGAGCCCCGCGAGGATCACCTTGCCCACCACCGGGCCACCCTGGAGCATCGCGAGGAAGACCGCCGTCCCCAGGCCCAGGTAGAGCCCGAAGTATGGGATGATTTCCGCCAGGCCCCAGATGAGGCCCGCCACGATGCCGTAGTTCATCCCGAGCAGGCTGAACGCGGTCGAGGCGGCCGCGAGGACCACTCCCGCGTTGATCAGCTGGCCGCGCACGTAGCGGTTGAGGCTCTGCTCGAGCTCGACCTGCAGGTAGGTGGCCTGGAGCGAGGCGCGGCTCGGCAGCGCGTCGAGCAGGGCGCGCCAGAGCCTGGAGCCGTCCTTGAGGAAGTAGAACGAGCAGACCAGGATCATGGCGCCGCTGAAGAAGCCCGAGAAGGAGCCCATCAGGAGGCCGGGCAGGTTGCTCGCCACGCTCTGGCCGAGCCCCTCGAGGCGAGGCAGGACCCACGCGTCGATCCGAAGGTCCGAGCGCAGGTGGCGCGAAGCCAGGTAGCCGTTCAGCCGATCGAGCTGGTCCTGCAGGTTCTCGATGCCGGCAGGCAACTGCACCAGGATCATCTGGAGCTGGTTGAGCACCAGGGGCACCGCGAGCGACACTGCGGCCCCGACCAGGACCACGAAGGCGACGACGACCAGCAGGACCGCGAGCCAGCGCGGCATCCGGCGCGAGAGGGGCTCGACCGCCATCTGCAGGACGTAGGCCACCAGGATGGCGCTGACCAGGACGGTCAGGACGTCCTGGAAGTAACCTGTCGCCTGCCACCCGATGTAGCACAGGACCAGGATCAAGAGAATCGATGCGAGCTTGTAGAAGGTCTCGGCCCAGTTGCGCCCCACGGTACCTCCGAATCGGAAGGCGGGCGCAAAAGCCCGCCGAGCCTGATTATACCGAAGCCTGAAGGCCAGCGCCACCCGGCGCCAGGGGGTGTAACAGGCAAGGGCTGAGGGTACAAGACCGATCCGCATCCAGCGACACGAAGGAGTGAGCGATGACGACCGCAGGCTTCGTCCCCCATCACCTCAACGCCACGCCGAGCGATCTCGCCGGCAACGACGGCATCGGCCGATACGTGATCCTGCCCGGGTCCGACGGGCGCGCCAAGCAGATCGCCGAGCACTTCGAGGACGTGCGCGTCCTGCCGCACCCCCGCTGCCACAACCTGTACCTGGGGCGCCTGAGGGTCGGCGCTCGCCTCGTCGACGTGGCGAGCGTCTCGACGGGGATGGGCTGCGCGAGCCTCGACATCATCGTCAACGAGCTGTGCGGGCTTGGCGCCAAGCGCTTCGTGCGGGTGGGGACCGCTGGCTCCCTGCAGCCCGCGAACATCCGTGCGGGCAGCCTGGTGGTCGCCACCGCGAGCGTGCGCGACGAGGCCACCTCGCGCCGCTACGTGCCGATCGAGGTGCCGGCCGTCGCCTCGCTGGAGGTGGTGCTCGCCGCCAAGCGGGCCGCCGCCGAGCTGGGCCTCGCCCCCTCCACCCACTTCGGGGTCGTCCACTGCAAGGATTCGCTTTTCGCCCGCGAGTTCGGCGCAGGGCCGCTGAGCGAGGAGAACCACGCCTACATGAGGGTTCTGAGCGCCTCGGGCGTGCTCGCCTCCGAGATGGAGACCGCCCAGCTCTTCATCCTCGCGGCGCTCCAGGACCACCGGCTCAGGCGGGCAGCAGAGGGTCACGCCCACCGGGTGCTCGCCGGCGCGGTGCTCGGCGTCGTGGGCGACGATCGCCCCTTCGCCACCCCCGAGGAGGAGCGCCGGGCCGTGGACGGCTCGGTCGCACTGGTGCTGGAGACGATCCGCCAGCTCGCCGCAGAGGAGCTGGGCGCCGGCCTACCCGAGCGCGAGCCCGCCTGGCAGGAGGCCGCGCGGTGAACGTCGTCCAGCTCGTCTCCCTGCTGGGAGCCTTCCTGGTGCTGGCGGCCTTCGCCGGCAACACCTTCGGCTGGATGAACAACCGCTCGGCGTCCTACCAGCTGCTCAACCTGCTGGGCGCGCTGGGGCTCGGGTACGCGGCGGTCGTCGGCCGCCAGTACGGCTTCATCCTCTTGCAGGTCACCTGGGCGATGGTCAGCCTCGTGAGCCTCGCGCGCCTCCTGCCGACGCGCGCGCACCGGCAGGAGGCCTAGAGGAATCGCCCATCAAGCGGAGGGGGCCTCGACACCGAGGTACGGGTCGCACCAAAGGGAGGCCCAGTGCATCGGGTTCCTGACCGGCACCGGATCCCTGCCGGTGACCAGGTGCGGCGAGGGATTATCCCCCTCGGGCAGGCTCAGGAGCTCGCCGGCGTAGAACACCGCTCCCTCGTCGAGCTGGTGGGCGAGGTTGGTCGCAAGGATCTCGCGGATCACCCGGGTCTCGCCGAGCTGCGAGAGGATCCTCAGCAGGTAGGGCGTCTTGCTCGGCCAGCAGACCGCCTCGTGGGCTTGCGGATCCCCCAGGTAGACACGCTCGGCCGACTCCTTGGCGATGAGGCCGAAGGCCGAGGGCCGCCCTTCGATCGCGCGCCGCACCAGCAGGTGCGTCCTCGCCCCCGCCCAGATCGCTTCGAGCTCCTGGCGGGTGAAGACGCGCTCGCCCAGGCGCGCGGCCGCCTCGACGCACGTCACCGAGCGGGTCGGGTCAGCTCGCCCCTCGCGCGTCACGAGGTTGTGCAGAAAGCCCGTGGCCGGGTTCCAGAAGATTCGCTTGTAGTGAGCGATCGCCCCTTGAAACGCCGAGCGGCTCGAAGCGAGCAATGCTTCGTCGCCGTGCCGGTCGGCCAGGGCCATCCCCGCCTCGAGCATGCGGATCCAGCGGGCGTTCAGCTCGGGCAGGTAGAAGGCCGGGACCTGGAAGAGGGCCTGGACGTGGCGCGCGTCGCGCAGCCACGCGATTGCCTCGCGCTGCCAGGCCGGATCGAGCCGGGTCGGCAGCCCTCCGATCCTGAGCCCGTCGCACGCGAGGGCGCGCACCCCGTCCATCCATGACGCGGTCGGAAGGCTCGAGAGCAGGCCCCTTTCGTCCAGGACGGGACCGCCGCCGCGCTGCTCGTGCGAGGCCTCCTCGAAGGCGCGAAAGGCACGGAGGTAGGCCTCGTACAGCGCGTAAAGCAGGCTCGGCTCCTGCACGGCGCCCAGGTGATCCGCCAAGAAGTCGAAGAGCACCAGGGTGGTCCGGGAATCCGAGTGGCAGAGGGCCTGCCGGATGGCCTCCTCGATCAGGCCGCCGCGGCCCAACAGCAGCAGGGTCTGCCGGTTGTGAAGCAGCCCCTCGAAGACCGACGGCAGCCAGGCCGAGCGCGCCCACCAGGCGCCCGCCGCCGGCACCGAGCGGCCGTCCCGGGGCAGGTCGAACTTCTCGGCCATGACGTAGACGCGCGAGGCGACCTCGCGCGGAAGGGCCGAGAGACGCTCGAGGTAGGTGCTCGCGATCGCCTCGCGCGCGGCGACGAGCGACTCGCGACGCTCCAGGCCCGTCTGGACGGTGCCGATGGCCTCGGCCTCGCCAAAAGAAGCGGCGAAGCCGAGGGTGAAAGGAGCCGAGAGGTCGAGGGCCAGGCTGCCGAGGCTCAGCCCGCGGAAGTACTCGCGCTTGAAGTGGATCCGGCCGTGGACCGCCTCGCGGTCGCCCGAGCCCAGGCGGTAGTACAGGTCCCGGACCTGGCGATCGGGGAAGAACGCGAAGGGCGCGTCGCTTGCGATCGCGAGGTGGCGCTGCTGGTGGACGACGATGAGGCGCTCGTCGAGCCGCTCGATCTGGTGACCCTCCGGATCTGAGAAGTAGTGCGTGTGGCGCAAGTCCAGGATGGGCTTGAGGAGGATGGCGGCATCCGGATCGCCTTCCCAGGCGTAGGTGATCGCGAGCATCGCCCCGGTGGCGCCCGGCACCTCGAGGAGCTGGTAGCGCACGCTGAGGCGCCCCTCGAGGGCCTCGAACCGGTACACGGCCCAGTCGGGCGTCACCGTGACCGTCCCCGCTCGCATGGCGGGAGCCTGCCCCTTGACCAGGAGCCTGAAGCCGACGCGATCGATCGCCTTCCAGCTCTCCGCGTGGACGAGGGCCAGCAACCCCTCGTACGCGTAATCGACCCGGTGGTACCAGAACCCGTCGGCCTCGCACGCGCTCACGGCGGACTGGCACCACTCCGCGTGCGGCGTGCGCAGCGCCAGGCGCCGGGTGCGGGCGTGGTCCCAGTCGGGATTCTCCAGCGGAAGGAAGGTCAGCGCGCTGACCCGGCGTCGGGCGTCGATCATCGGGGTCCTGCCTCCTCTTCGAGGGCAAGGGCGGACGAGTCGCGGCGAGGAAAAGCGAATAAACGATTATTACATTATATGACGAAGCCCGGGGGATGCGCTAACGAAAGCTTGCTACCTCTCAGGACTTGGCAAGCAGATCGAGCGTCTTCAAGGGGCGCCCGGCGTGGAGCGCCAGGGAGGCCTGCAGCACCCCGCGGGCATGGGCGAGCAGGTCCGGGCCCAGGGAGTGGGCGGCGATCGCCGAGAGCTCGACCGCCGAGAGCCGGCGCAAGAGCGAGAGGCCCTTGTGGTGCAGGCGCCGCTGGCCGCGGACGGCCCGGCAGGCCGCGCACAGCGCGCCGCCCTCCTCGGCCGAGAAGCCGCAGCCCTCGTGGTCGAGCGCGTCGGAGCACAGCACGCAGGCGTCGAGCTCCAGGCCGTAACCGAGGGCATGCAGGAGGGTCAGCTCGAACCAGGCGACCACGAGCGGAGGGGAGGCGGCCACCTCGAGGACCATCAGGGTCGAGGCCAGGAGGTCGAAGACCTCGGGGTGCGGCTGCTCGTCCTCGACCAGGGCCTCGACCAGCTCCGCCAGGTACATCCCCGACAAGAGGCGATCCAGGTCCTCGCGCAGGGCGCGGTGGGCGTGCAGGCCCTCGCACTGGGCCACCACGTCGAGGTTCTTGCCCTTGCCGAGGAACCACTCGGCGCGCACGAGCGGCTCGGTCTTGCCGCCGAGCTTGCTCTGCTTGCGGCGCGCCCCCTTCGCGATCACGCGCTTGAGGCCGTGCTCGCGGGTGAAGACCACGAGGATCTTGTCGTACTCCCCGGTGGGGTAGTGGCGCAGGGTGATGCCGGTGGCGGTGTAGGTGGACACCCCTCGATCATCCCCGGCTCGGGCCGCACGAGCGACGGCTAGTCGACCGCATAGCCGAGCTGCTTGAGGTTCTTCGCCTGCTTGCGCCAGTTGGGGAGCACCTTGACCCACAGCTCGAGGTAGACCTTGCGATCGAGCGACTTCTCGATGGCGATGCGGGCCGTCCGCCCGATCTCCTTGAGCTTGCTGCCCTTCTCGCCGATGAGGATGCCCTTCTGACTCTCGCGCTCGACGAAGATGGTCGCCTGAATGTAGGCGTTGCCGTCCTCGCGCTCCTTGAACTCGTCGACGCGCACCGCCACCGCGTGGGGCACCTCGTCGCTCGTCAGGCGCAGCACCGCCTCGCGCACCAGCTCGCCCGCGATCCCGCGCTCGGTCTGGTCCGTGACCTCGTCCTCGGCGTAGAAGGGCACGCCCACGGGCATCTTCTCGACCAGCTCGTCGACCAGCTGGGGCACGCCCTTGCCGTAGAGGGCCGAGATGACGCGCACGCCCGTGAAGGTGCCGAGCTCCTCGTAGCTCTTGAGGACCTCGGGGTCCACCTTGAGCGAGTCCACCTTGTTCAGCACCAGCATGACGGGCTTCTTGACCTGCTGGATGAGGTCGGCGACGTACTTGTCCCCCCGGCCGGCGCTGGTGCGGCCGTCCACCATGAAGACGACGAGGTCCACGTCCGAGAGGGTGTCGGTCGCGGCCTTGACCAGCTGCTCGCCCAAGAGGTGCAGGGGCTTGTGGACGCCGGGGGTGTCCACGAAGACCACCTGGGCGGCGTCCTGGTTGAGGATGCCCTTGATGCGGTGGCGGGTGGTCTGGGCCTTGGACGAGACGATCGCGATCTTCTGGCCGACGATCTTGTTCATGAGGGTCGACTTGCCCACGTTGGGGCGGCCGACGAAGGCGACGAAACCGGAGCGAAAGGGAGTTTCGGACAAAATTAGACTTCCTCGAGGCTGGCAGGGGAGAACCCGTGGGGCAAAAGATCGGCGACCGTCAGCTTCCAGCCCTCGCCGGGCTGGTCCAGCACGACCGTCATCTCGCCGAACTCGGCGAGCACCTGGCGGCAGGCCCCGCAGGGGGTGACGGGCCGGATCCGCTCGGCGGTGACGGCGATCGCGACGAAGCGCGTGGCCCCCTCCGAGACGGCCTTGCCGATGGCGACGCGCTCGGCGCACATGGAGAGCGGGTAGGCCGCGTTCTCGACGTTGCAGCCGGTGAAGACGCGGCCGTCCTCGGTCAGGAGGGCCGCGCCGACCGGAAAGCGCGAGTAGGGGGCGTAAGCCGACCGCATGGCGTCACGCGCAGCGTCCAAAAGGGCGGTGGGATCGAAGCCTGGGCCTGATGTCATGTTAGCGGACCTCCGCGGCGAGAGGGGCGCCGGCGCTATCGCTGTGGGCGAGAGCAGCGCGGACGAACCCGAGGAACAACGGGTGGGGCTTGCCGGGCCGGCTCTTGAACTCCGGGTGGAACTGGCAGGCGACGAAGTAGGGGTGGTCGCTCAGCTCGACGATCTCGACCAGCCGGCCGTCCGGGCTGGTACCGCTGACGACCAGGCCCTTCTCGACCAGGCGCGGCAGAAGAGCGTTGTTGACCTCGTAGCGATGGCGGTGCCGCTCCGAGATGAGCTCGGCGCCGTACAGCTCGCGCGCGCGGGTGCCGGCCGAGAGGCGACAGGGGTAGGCCCCCAGGCGCATGGTGCCGCCCATGCCGTGGACGTCCTTCTGCTCGGGCAACAGGTCGATGACCGGGTAAGGGGTGCCGGGGTCGAACTCGGCCGAGTTGGCCCCGCCCAGCCCCGCCACGTGGCGGGCGAACTCGATGACCGCCGTCTGCATGCCGAGGCAGAGGCCGAGGAACGGGATCTTGCGCTCGCGGGCGTAGCGGATGGCGGCGATCTTCCCCTCGATGCCGCGCAGGCCGAAGCCGCCGGGCACCAGCACCGCGTCCACGTCCGAGAGGTGGCGCTCGGCGCCGTCCTGCTCGATCTCGGCGTCGGCGTGGATCCACTTCAGCTCCACCTCGGCGCCCTCCTGGGCCGAAGCGATCCGCAGGCTCTCGATGACCGAGAGGTAGGCGTCGGCGAGCTTGGCGTACTTTCCGACGATGCCGATCCGCACCTTCCGGGCGGGGTTGGACAGGCGCGCGACGAAGTCGTCCCAGGCCGCGGCGTCGTTGGCCGAGGGCTTCAGGCCGAGGCGGGCGATGACCTGCTCGGCGAGGCCCTGCCGCTCGAGCATGGCGGGCACCTCGTAGATGTTCCGGACGTCCTGGTTCTCGATCACCGCCTCGGGGTCGATGTCGCAGAAGAGGGCAAGCTTCTCGCGGACGGACTCGGGCAGAGGGGCCTCGGTGCGGCAGACGAGCACGTCGGGCTGGATGCCGAGCGAGCGCAGCTCCTTGACGCTGTGCTGGGTCGGCTTGGTCTTGAGCTCGCCGGCGGCCTTGAGCGAGGGCACCAGGGTCACGTGGACGTAGAGGACGTTGTCGCGCCCGGCGTCCTTGCGGAACTGGCGGATGGCCTCCAGGAAGGGCAGGCCCTCGATGTCGCCCACGGTGCCGCCGATCTCGACGATGGCCACGTCGGCCTTGGCGCCCACCTGGTGGATGCGGTCCTTGATCTCGTTGGTGATGTGGGGGATCACCTGGACGGTGCCCGAGAGGTAGTCGCCCCGGCGCTCCTTGGTGATGACCGACCAGTAGATGGCCCCCGAGGTCACCGAGTTCTCGCGCGCGAGATCCGTGTCGGTGAAGCGCTCGTAGTGCCCCAGGTCCAGGTCGGTCTCGGCGCCGTCCTCGGTCACGAAGACCTCGCCGTGCTGGTAGGGGCTCATGGTGCCCGGGTCGATGTTGATGTAGGGGTCGAGCTTGAGGATGCGCACCGAGTGGCCGCGGTTCTTGAGCAAGCGCCCGAGGCTGCTCGCCACGATGCCCTTCCCGATGCTCGAGACGACCCCGCCGGTCACGAATATGTACTTGGTGGGCATGCGACTCCTCGATCTTGGCGTGCTGAATCCGTCTTGATCTCGATTATACCAGGTGCGGCGCTCGTCTTGCCCCCCTGTCGAAGGCCCGCGCGCGACAGCGACGCGGCCGGGGGGCCATGCAGGGGAGATGGCGTTCAACTGGCTCGGCGGAGTTGATACAATGAGTCGCCTCAGCCCGGGCCCCGGCAACAACGAGACGACCCGGGCGGCAAGAGGAGAAACCGATGGCCGACACCTCGCTCGCCTGCACCAACGGCGGGACTCGCCCGCTCCTGGACGAGTACGCGACGCTGCTCTGCCGCTACGTCTCGCACCCGAACCAGGCCGATCGCGATCGCGCCCGCGTGATAGGCGAGCTCTTGATCGCCGGGGCGTGCGGCCCCGAGAAGCTCCTCGATCTGCACGCGCAGGCGCTCAGGCGATGCGAGCGGCTCAGCCCCCGCGAGGGGATCAAGCTTGCGAACGATCTCCTGACCCAGGCGACCACCCCCTTCGTCGCCACCTACCGCAAGCAGGCCGAGGTTCACCGGGCCGAAGCCGAGTGCTACCGCCAGTACGCCCACCTCCTGGAGCGGCTGAACCAGGAGCTCAACGAGAAGCACGAGGCGCTCCAGGTCGCTCACCAGGAGCAGACCCGGCTCAACCAGCAGAAAGCCGATCTGCTCAACCTGGTCGGCCACGAGATCCGGACCCCGCTCACGGCGCTGCTCGGCTACGGCGAGTTCCTGGAGGAGGGGACCTACGGCCCCCTCACCGAGGAGCAGCAGGAGGTGCTGCGCCGCATGATCCAGAGCGGCAAGGATCTGCTCTTGCTCATCAACAACCTCCTGGACCTGTCGCGACTGGAAGGCGGCCGGCTGAACCTCGATCGCCAGCCGGCCTCGCTCGCAGAGCTCTTCGCCCATGCCATCGAGCAGGTCAGCCCCCTGGCCCAGCGCGGCGAGCTGTCGCTAGCGATCGCCCCGCTCCCCGGCGATCTGCCGCTCGTCTGGGTGGACCCGATGCGCATCATCCAGGTGCTGGTGAACCTGCTGGGCAACGCCATCAAGTTCACCAAGCCGGGCGGCAGCATCACCCTCACCGCGAGGCGCTCGGGCGAGGAGGTCGTGATCGAGGTCAAGGACACGGGGATCGGCATCTCGCCGGAGGCCCAGGAGCGCCTCTTCCAGCGCTTCACCCAGGTGGAGAACGTGCGGCAATACGGCGGCACGGGGCTGGGGCTGTCCATCTCGAAGGAGCTTCTGGCCCTGCACGGAGGCCGCATCGAGGTCGAGAGCGAGCTGGGGCAGGGGGCCACCTTCCGGTTCACGCTGCCCGCCTGGAACGAGGCGGACCACCCGAGCGAGCTGCCCCTCCTGGCGCCGGTGGCTACCGAAGCGACAGAGCCCTGAGCAAGGGAGGCAGCAGCAGCAGACCGCCCACCAGCACGGCGTTGAGGGCCGAGGCGAGCACGGCGGCCGCGGCCACGTCCTTGGCGGCCTTCGCGAGCGGGTGCCGCTTGTGGGTGGCCAGGTCCACCGCGTTCTCGATGGCGGTGTTGAACATCTCGCAGACCACCACCAGCGAGCAGACCATGGCGATGATCGCAAGCTCCAGGCGCGGCAGCCTGAGCGCCACCGCCAGGCAGAAGGCCAGCACCCCGCTCAGGGTGTGGATGCGCATGTTGCGCTGGGTGCGCAGCATGAAGTAGAGGCCCGCCAGGGCGTACTTGAAGCTGGCTACGAGGCTATGGGCCTTGAACCTCAAGCCTCTTCTCCCTCTCGGCCGAGGCCGACCGCCTCGAGCAGCGCGCGCTGGCGCGCGCGCATCTCGGCCTCCTCGTCGGGGGTCTGGTGGTCGTGGCCCAGAAGGTGCAAGAGGCCGTGCGCCAGGAGGAAGCCCACCTCGCGCTCGAAGGGGTGGCCGTACTCTTCGGCCTGCCGCGCGGCCGTCTCGACCGAGACCACCACGTCCCCCAGGGAGAAGGGGATGGGCTCGGGAGGAAAGTCCTCGTCGGGCTCGAACTGGGGAAAGCTCAGGACGTCGGTTGGCCGATCCTTCTGGCGGTGTTCGAGGTTGAGGGCGTGGATCGCCGCGTCGTCGACGAAGGTCACCGAGACCTCGGCGCGATCCTCCACGCCCGCGGCGACGAGCATCTCGGCGACGAGCCCCTCCCAGCGGGCGAGGTCGAGCCCCGCCTCGCTCTGGTCATCGAGCAGGATTTCCAACCTTTTTTCCTTCGCTTTGCTTCTTGGGGCTCAGGTCCTTGAGCCACTGGTCCGGGTACTCGATCCGCTGGTGGTAGAGGCCCTGGGTGATGCGGATGAAGGTCTGGGCCACCACCTCCAGCTCGTGCAGGGTCAGGGGGCTCTCGGAGAGCTCGCCGTCCGCCAGGCGATTGTTGATGATGCGCCGCACCGTGGCCTCGATCGCCTCGATGGTCGGGTTCTTGAGGGTCCGCAGGGTCGCCTCGGTGGCGTCGGCCAGCATGACGATGGCCTGCTCCTTGGTCCAGGGACGCGGCCCCGGGTAGCGGAAGCCCTCCTCGGAGACCGCGTCGGCCCCCTCGGCCTCTCTGGCCTGGTGGTAGAAGTAGCTGACGAAGCTCTTGCCGTGATGGGTGGCGATGAAGTCGGAGATGTCCTTGGGCAGGCGGTGGTGGCGCGCGAGCTCAAGGCCCTCCTCGACGTGGGCGATGATGACGCGGGCCGACAGGCGCGGGTTGAGCCGGTCGTGGGCGTTGTCGATCCCCAGCTGGTTCTCGACGAAGAAGATGGGGCGCTTGGTCTTCCCGATGTCGTGGTAGTAGGCCCCCACGCGCGACAGCAGGCCGTCCGCCCCGATGGCCTCGGCCGCCGACTCGGCCAGGTTCCCCACCATGATCGAGTGATGGTAGGTGCCGGGCGCCTTGGTCAGCACCAGGCGCAGCAGCGGCTGGGTGGGGTTGGCGAGCTCCAGGAGCTTGAAGGGGGTGACGATGTCGAAGATCGCCTCGATGTAGGGAAGGATCCCCACCGCGAGCACCGTCGAGCCGACGCCGCCGATGGCCCCCCACATGGCCTTCTGGCTCCAGCCCGCCGGGTCGATGCCGCCCTCCAGGGCGCCGAGCGCCCCGATGAGGGCCACGTTGACCAGGCTCGCGAACAGGCCCGCCCGGGCGAGGTCGGATCGCGCCCGGATCCGGTGGACCGTGAGCACCGCCGCCAGCGCCCCGCCGATGTTCACCAGCACCGCGCCCGCGCCCTCCAGGGCCGAGGGCGCCCCGGCGCCGAGGGTGGCGCCCGCCGTCAGGGCCATGACGAGCACCGTGAAGAAGGCGATGCGCGGGTTGAGAAAGACCGCGAGCAGGATCGCCGCCGCGGGCAAGGGCGAGAGGTAGGGCGAGGCCTTGAGGAGCTCCAGCAGCCACACCGCCACGAAGACGAGCAGGGTCACCAGCACCAGCACGTAGAGGCGGCGCGGCTCGCGGACGATCTGGCGCTCGAAGAGCTGGAGGTAGGCGACGTAGAGGCTCACGAGGGTGGCCACGAGGATCGCGACCCCCACCGCGGGCAGGAAGCTCGACGGGTGCCCTGCCGGCAGCCACGCGGAGTGGATCTGCAGCAGGAGCGCCGTGAGGAAGAGAAAGGAGGTCCAGAAGGCGATCGCCTGGTGGGTCTCGACCCGCTCGAAGGCGGCGCGGACCGGCTCGGGGATCCGAGCGGCCGCGCTAGCGCGAACCCTGTCGATTGCGGCTTGAATCATGCGGTTTCTGTGCCTCGTAGCGCTCGTAGGCCTTCACGATGCGGCCCACCAGATCGTGGCGGACCACGTCGGCTTGCGTGAACTTGACGAAGGCGATGTCGTGGACGCCCTGGAGCAGGGACTCGATGTCGGCGAGACCCGAGGTCTTGCCCCGGGGCAAGTCGGTCTGGCTGGCATCGCCGGTGACGACCACCTTGGAGCCGAAGCCCAGGCGCGTCAGGAACATCTTCATCTGCTCGGGGGTGGTGTTCTGGGCCTCGTCGAGGATGATGAAGGCGTCGTTGAGGGTGCGCCCGCGCATGAAGGCCAGGGGCGCGACCTCGATGGTCCCGCGCTCCACGTACTTCTGGAAGCGCTCCACGTCCATCATCTCGTAGAGGGCGTCGTAGAGGGGACGGAAGTAGGGATCGACCTTGGCCTGGAAGTCTCCGGGCAGAAAGCCCAGGTTCTCGCCCGCCTCGACGGCCGGGCGCGTCAGGATGATGCGGCTGACGCGCTTGTCCCTCAGGGCCGAGACGGCCATGGCGACGGCCAAGAAGCTCTTGCCGGTGCCGGCGGGGCCGAGGCCGAAGGTCAGGGTGTGGTCGTTGATGGCCTTGACGTAGGCGCGCTGGTGAAGGGTCTTGGCCCGGATCGGCTTGCCGCGCTGGGTCGTGACGATGGTCTCGGCGTAGAGGGTGCCGATGGGGGCGTCAGGGTTGGATCGGATCTGGCGCAGGGCGTAGGAGATCTCGGAGGCCTTGATCGAGTCGATCCCCTGCCAGGCCTCCAGCTCCTCGAACAGGCGCCGGCCCAGCTCGAGCGATTCGCCCGCGTCGTCGCCGGCCATCAACACCAGCTCGTTGCCGCGCATGGTGGCCTGGATGCCGAGCTCGTGCTCGACAAGGCGAAGGTTCTCCTCGTTGTTGCCGGTCAGCAACAGCGCGTCGTGGGGGGTCTTGAGCGGGATCCGGATCTCCGTGGGCATTCAGGTCTCTCTGAGGCGGCAATGGGCCGGGGGGCAGGGGCATGATAGCAGAAAACTCAAGAACGGAGCCTGAAACCAAGCTCCGTTCCTGAGTTTATCCAGAGAGGCGATTTAGGAGCGACGCTTGCGAGCGGCTTCCGACTTGCGCTTGCGGCGCACGCTGGGCTTCTCGTAACGCTCACGACGCTTGATTTCGGAAAGAATGCCAGCCTTCTGGATCTTCTTCTTGAAACGCTTGAGGGCGCTCTCGATCGACTCGCTTTCGCCGAGACGAACTTCTGCCAAGTAACTCACCCCCTCCGATTTTTAAGATGCCGGGTATCCGCCAAAGGCTCTTTGGCAACCCAGGAAGCTTAATCTTAACCTAGAAGCGAGTGAAAGACAACTCCTAACCTGGAGGCCACTGGAGGGCGCGGCCGCCGAGGACGTGCCAGTGCAGGTGGTGGACCGTCTGCTGGGCGTCCCTTCCGACGTTGGTGACGACCCGGTAGCCGCTCTCGGCGATCCCCTGCTCCTTGGCGACGGCGTTGACGGCCTCCATCATGTGGTGGCAGGCAGCCCCCGAGAGGTGGGCGAGCGAGGGGATGTGCGCGCGCGGGATGACCAGGACGTGGACCGGGGCCTGGGGGTTGATGTCGCGAAAGGCGACGGCGTTTTCGTCCTGGTACACGATCTCGGCAGGGATCGCGCCTGCGACGATCTTGCAGAAGAGACAATCGGACATGGTCGGCATTCCTTGCTGCGAAAGGGCGGCCGGCTAGCGGCGCCTGGGCTCGGGCGTGAAAGAGGGCGTGGCCGTGGGGGCGAGCTGCTGGGTGCGGTAGGCCCTGAAGGGCGGCGCCTCGATGTGGGTGACCCCGTGGGGCATCTGGTTGTCGACCGTGACCCCCTTGATGGGGAGGCCCGGGCTCTGCTGCGGCTCGGGAGCAGCGGCGAGCTGGACGGGATCGGGCACGGCCGTGACCAGGACGGCGGCGATCGCAAGGGCGCTAAGCATCGGGTTTCCCCCCTTCGAGGATCAAGGAAGCCAAGGGCGTGACCGAAGGGTTCGTACCCTGCCGGCCCTCGATCGGCACGACGATCTTGGTCGTCTGGGCGAACTGGTTCTTGCGGACGGTGGCCAGGATCTCGAAGCGACCGGGCTGCACGCCGCGCACCGTGATGGGCACGACGGTCTTGCCGCGCTTCAGCTCGCCCTGCCAGGACACGGTCTGGGAGTCGATGGGCTGGTTGTTGGCATCGACGAACTCCAGCCCCTTGGGCAGATCGATGGTGAAGGTGACGTCGTTGACGTCCTGGGCCACGTCGAAGCCGATGTTGACCGAGGTCGGGCTCGAGACCGCGACGGCCGCCGTCTGGATGGTCGGCAAGGGGGCCTGGTTGCGCAGCACCACCGTCACCAGGGCGATGATCGTCCCGGCCGCCACGGCGCCCGCGGCGAGGCTCGGCCAGTTGATGAGCCGCGCGACACGCATGAGCACGCCGGGATCCGACGAAGGGGCGCTCGAGGGAACCGGCTCGTCCGCGAGCCGAAGGCGGATCTTGTCCATCAGGTCGGCGGGCGCCTCGGGGGCCTTGCGATCGCGCAGCATGGCCGTGACGATCTCGAGCTCGCGCAGGTGCTCGGCGCACTCCGGGCAGCTTGCCAGGTGCTCGGCGATGGCCGCGCGCGGGATGGCGTCCTCGGCGGGGTCGAGGTACTCGCCCAGGTAGTTCTGAACGTCGTCGCAGGTCATGGTTGCCTCGATTCGCCGAAATGTTCGCCGGGCAGGTACTCGGCGAGGCGTGCCTTCTGAGCGAGGAGCTTCTGGCGCAGGGTCTCGCGCGCCCGGTTGAGGCGGCTCTTGACCGTGCCGAGGTTGATCTCCAGCATGGACGCGATCTCGTCGTAGCTGTAGCCCTCGATATCGTACAGCACCAGGGGCTCGCGCAGCTTGTCCGAGAGGGTGCCGATGGCCTCGCCCATGATCTGCTGCAGCTCGCGCTGCTCGGTCGGGTGGTCGAGGCTCGGGCCCAGGGCCTCGGGGAGGATCTCGGTCGCCTCCTCGTGCTTGCGCACCGAGCGCTTGAGCTCGTCGAGGGCGCAGTTCCGGACGATGCGCCCCAGCCAGGTGGCCACGTCGGCCTCGCTGCGGAAGCTCGACAGGGAGCGATAGGCCTTGATCATGGCCTCCTGGACCACGTCGGAGGCGTCCTCCTGGTTGCCCATCATCTGGTAGGCCAGGCCGTAGTAGCGGTTGAGGAGGGGGGCAATCAGTTGCTCGAAGGCCCCCTTGTCGCCCGCCTGGGCCCGCGCCAGAAGCGCTTGCCGGTCGGGGGGGTTGGACACGCCGCGTCCTTTCGTGTTCGGCGGCGCGGGCGCCACCGTTGCGATTACTCGGTTACCGACCGAGATTCTACCGGACTTGGACTCCCCCCACAACCCGGGCGTCCCGGAGGACCGCAGGGCGATCGCGCTCGAAACCATCCGTGTCTCCTCCTCGGCTTGACCCTTCCGGTCCCTCGACGAGAAAAGGGCCCAAAAGGTTCGATCGGGCCCGCGTGGTATACTCGTTGGCTGGATCGTGTCACTGATTTCGAAGAATGAAAGGGAAGCAAGATGCGCGGCATGCCCGGCGGGTTCGGCGGGGGGATGGACCTCCAGAAGATGATGAAGCAGGCCCAGAAGATGCAGGAGGACCTCATGAAGGCCCAGGAGAACCTGGGCTCGCAGACGGTCGAGGGCACCGCTGGCGGCGGCGCCGTCACCGTGAGCGCCAATGGCCACAAGGAGATCACCGGCATCAAGATCAAGCCCGAGGCGGTCGATCCCGACGACGTCGAGACCCTCGAGGACCTGGTGCTCGCCGCCGTCCGCGACGCGCAGGCCAAGGCCGGAGCCCTCGCCGATAACCAGATCGGCGGGGTGACCGGCGGCCTCAACATCCCGGGCTTCGGCGGCAGGTAGCCTCAGAGCGCCTGACAAAACTGTTCCTTCTCGTCGCCCACGGCGACCAAAGGCCGAAACATGCCTGGTTTTGTTGGGTGCTCTCCAGACCAAGGAGAACCGGTGTTCTACTCCAAGCCCCTCGCCAAGCTCATCGAAGAGCTCCAGAAGCTCCCGGGCATCGGCCCCAAGAGCGCGCAGCGCCTCGCCTTCCACCTGCTCAAGCAGCCGGATGCCGACGTCAAGCGCCTCGCGCAGAGCCTGCTCGATGCCAAGGAGCAGATCCGCCTGTGCTCGGTCTGCTCCAACCTGAGCGTGCTCGACCCATGCGAGCTGTGCGCCCACCCGGGCCGCGACGTGTCCACCGTCTGCGTGGTCGCCGAGCCCAAGGACCTGGTCGCCGTCGAGCGGACCAAGGAGTACAAGGGCCGGTACCACGTGCTGCAGGGCCTGATCTCGCCCATGGACGGGATCGGTCCCGAGCAGCTCAAGATCCAGGAACTGCTCGCCCGGCTCACCCCGGGCGAGATCCAGGAGGTCATCCTCGCCATCAACCCCTCGATCGAGGGCGAGGTGACCACCCTCTACCTCAGCCGCATGCTCAAGCCGCTGGGCGTCCGGGTGACCCGAATCGCCTTCGGCCTGCCCGTGGGCGGCGACCTCGAATACGCGGACGAGATGACCCTCGTGAAGGCCCTCGAGGGCCGACGCGAGGTCTAGCACCCCTTTGGAGGCAAAAATGAAGCAGCCCATCGGCGTCCTCTTGCTCCACGGCTTCACCGGCCTGCCGGAAACGGTGGACGGCCTGATCCCCCACCTCAAGGCCGCAGGCATCCCCTTCCGGATGCCCGCCATGCGCGGCCACTGGACCCAGCCGCGGGACCTGGTGGGGGTCACGGCCAAGGACTGGCTCGAAGACGCCACCGCGGCGCTCGACGACCTGCTCGTCGAGGCGGAGCGAGTCGTGCTGGTCGGGCTCTCGATGGGGGCCCTCATCACCCTCCAGCTCGCCATTTCCCGCGAAGCGGACCTCGCCGGGGTGGTGGCGGTGGCCCCCGCCCTGCGCGTCGCGGACCCCCTCGCCCCCTACTGCCACCTCATGGCCAAGGTCGTGCCCTACTGGTGGATGCCCCCGGCCCCCAAGGGCACGGCGTACGGCACTGCCAAGAACTACGCCATCTTCCCCACCAAGGCGTTCGTCGAGTTCTACGAGCTCGGGCGCGAGGTCGAGACCCTGCTCGACAAGGTGAAGGTGCCGATCCGCATCCTCGTCTCGAAGGCCGACAAGACCATCAAGCCCGAATCCTCACAGGTCATCTACGACCGCGTCGGCTCGACTGACAAGGACCTCCACTGGTTCGAGCGCTCCGGCCACGAGATGATGATCGACTGGGAGAAGGACCGCGTCTTCGACCTCATCATGGACTTCGTCCGGACGCGACAGCCGGCCCAGGCCTCGTAATGCCCCCTTAAACCGAAGCAAGTCTCTCCTTAAAAGCACGATAACCCTACCAGGTAAGCGCCCGCGAAAGGAAAGACTCGCCAGATGCTGCTCGCATTCGATGTCCCCGCCACCGCCAAGGTCGCCCCGCTTCGCGCACCGGCGCTCACGAGCGCACCGAGCGCCGCGCGCGCGTCCAAGCCCGCCGGCGACACCGTCAAGCTCTCGTCCCAGCGCTGGATCACGGTGACCCCCGGCAAGGATTCGCTCCAGGTGCCGGTCACCAAGGCGACCACCTTTTACAGCCTGGCGCGGGCCTACGCCACCGACTACGCCGGGGACAACACCTTCGGCCAGGCGGACGGCAAGGACACGGCCCGCTTCATCGAGGAGCTCAAGAAGGTGAACGGGCTCACGTCCGACGTGCTGCGCCCGGGCCAGGTCCTGACCATCCCCACCGACCCCAAGCGGACCAACGTGAACCTGGTGCTCGCGATCGCCGTGCAGAAGGGCACCGATGCGCGCCGCAAGGCCGGCGAGAAGGTGGCCGAGCTCGACTTCTCCAAGGTCAAGATCGAGGCGGGCCCGCTGGACTCCTACAAGGTGTCGGTGCGCAAGAAGGGCGGCACGGACGACCAGCTCTTCCACGTCATGGACGACCTCAGCGGCCAGCGCCCCGACGGCTACCGGGTCATGCTGCCCGGCGAGGTCACCTTCGGCCGCTAAAAAAAATCCCCCGCCCCCGGGTGGGGCGGGGGGATCTCATGGTTGCGACTCTCTGCCGACGACGCTCTGGTAGAGCTGGACCGCGAGCACGATCCCGACCATGGCAACCAGCCCGTCCCCGAGCATGAGGAGCCCCCCGAGGACCGCACCGCCGACCGAGGCCAGCTCGCCGATTCGCCCGGTCAGGGGCTGGAAGGGGATCGCCGCCTGCTGCAGGACGGTCTTGAGCACGAACCACGCGAAGAGCAGCCCCCCCATCCGGGGCAAGAAGCGATCGCCGCCCACCCCCTTGAAGAGCTGCCAGGTCCGGCCGGGCACGCGCAACAGCCGGGTACCCGGCTCGCCCACCGCCACCACCGCGGCGAGGAAGGCGAAGACCAGGGCGTACACCCCGACGAGCACCAGGGCGATGAAGGCGCTGGTCACCCCCCAGGGCAGCACGTGCGCCTGCCAGCCGTCCCCGAGCGCCCCCATGGACGCGGCCTTGATCAGCCCGGCCGAGGCGGCGCCGAGCCCACCGATCAACACGATGGCGACGAGGCCCGCGAGTCCGAGCCAGAAGAGCGCCCGTCCCGAGCTGGCCATGCCGCCGTGCCAGACCTCGGGGGTCGGCTCCTCGCCGCGCGAGAGCGCATGGGCCGTGTTGAGCCACCCGCCGAACGTCAGCAGGCACAGGCCGGCCAGGGCCAGCGCCGACCCGAGGGCGGGTCGCGAGGGATCGGGCACGGCCTGGATGGCGGCGAAGAAGGCGGCCGGCCCGTCGGTCGCGAGCGTCCGGACCGCCAGGGTCTCGGCGATGGTGTAGGGCGTGTTGAAGCCGACCTCGAAGCCGGCCACCGCGATCATGAGCGCCAGGTAGGGACTCGCGCCCGGCGGGTGCAGCAGCACCCCCGCCTGACGGAGCGTGAGGGCGATCGCCGAGCGCAGGCCTGGACGCTTCACCGCCGCGCCCGTCGAGCCTCTAACAAAACCAGGCATGTTACCTCCTGTGGCCGCCGCAGTCGGCTTGTAGGAACAGTTTTGTTAGACGCTCTCCCGCTGCTTGAGCAGGGGGAAGAGCAGGACGTCGCGGATCGAGGGCGAGTTGGTCAAGAGCATCACCAGGCGATCGATCCCGATGCCGAGGCCGCCCGTCGGGGGCATGCCGTGCTCCAGGGCGGTGAGGAAGTCCTCGTCGATGCGGTGCGCCTCGTCGTTGCCGGCCTCGCGCTCCTTGAGCTGGTCCTCGAAGCGCTCGCGCTGGTCGATGGGATCGTTGAGCTCAGAGAAGGCGTTGCACAGCTCGCGCCCCGCGACGAAGCCCTCGAAGCGCTCGGTGAGCATGGGGTTGTTGCGGTGCTTCTTGGCAAGCGGCGAGATCTCGACCGGCATGTCGATGATGAAGGTCGGCTGGATCAGCTCGTCGCAGACCCGCGCCTCGAAGATCTCGTTGACCAGGCGCCCGCGCGTGAGCTCGGTGGGCATCTGGGCGCCGACCTCCTCGGCGAGCTTGACCAGGGCCGGAACGTCCAGGGCGGAGATGTCCTTGCCCAGGCGCTGGCTGATGGCCTGCTCCATGGTCAGGCGCGGCCAGGGCGCCTTCAGCTCGATCATGTGCTCGCCGTAGGGGACCAGGGTCGAGCCGCAGACCTGCTGGGCCACCGAGCTGATCAGCTCCTCGGTCATGCGCATGACGTCATCGTAGTCCGCGTAGGCCTCGTACACCTCGATCATCGAGAACTCGGGGTTGTGGCGGGTCGAGATGCCCTCGTTGCGGAAGCTGCGGTTCATCTCGTAGACCTTCTCGAAGCCGCCCACGATGAGGCGCTTGAGGTAGAGCTCCGGCGAGATGCGCAGGTGCAGCTCCATGTCCAGGGCGTTGTGGTGGGTGTTGAAGGGGCGCGCCGCCGCCCCGCCCGGGATCGCGTGGAGCATGGGGGTCTCGACCTCCATGAAGCCCCGCTCGTCCAGGAACGCGCGCACCGCCTTGATGATCGCGTTGCGCTTGCGGAAGGTCTCGCGCGCCTCGTCGTTGCTGATGAGGTCCAGGTAGCGCTGGCGGTACCTGGCCTCCACGTCGGAGAGGCCGTGCCACTTGTCCGGCAGGGGACGCAGGCTCTTGCTGAGGATGCGCCACGAGGTCACGGCCACCGAGAGCTCGCCGCGCTTGGTGCGCCGGACGGTGCCCTCGACGCCCACGAAGTCGCCCAGATCGAGCAGGCTCAGCTGGCCGAACGACTCCTCGCCGATGGTCGCGAGCGAGACGAAGAGCTGCAGCTTGCCCGTGCCGTCCTGGATGTCGATGAAGTTGAGCTTGCCCGCCTCGCGGCGGCCGACGATGCGACCGGCCACCCGGACCACGTCCTGGGTCTCCTCGCCGCTTGCGAGCGCCGCGTACTTGGCCTGGAGGTCGCCGGCCACGTGCGTGCGGTCGAACTTCGCCGGGTAGGGATCGATCCCGAGGGCGCGGATCTCGGCGAGCTTCTGACGGCGAACCTGCTCGTGCTCGGAGAGGTCGGCGTTCGACGGGACGGTCGCGGTCGGTTCCAAGGATGCCTCCTGATATGCGTTCGCTGCGGCGCGGCAAAAATAGACAGAGCAAGGCTCATTATAGCACGACCAGACCGGGCCAGAGCACGCACAGCGGGCCTTTGCGGGCCCTTTCTCGGTCCTAGTACCACCGCCAGGAGATGTTGTCGGCGCTGTCGACGCTGCCGAGGCGCTCGGGCATCTCACCGGCCGCCTGGGCGTAGCGCGGCGAGTACCAGTCGCAAGCCACCAGCTTGCTGCCGTTCTTTGCCCGGACCGTGATCGCGACGGCCGCGTCCCCCGCGGCGATCTGCATGGAGACGCGGCGCTTGATGAGGGCCCTGAGGTCGTCGACGTCGAAGGTGTCGACCTTGAGGCGCAGGTCGACGGCCCGCGCCGCCCCCCCCTTTGCAGCGATCTTGCGCGAGCGGGTCTCGACCTGGTGGTCGCTCAGCGCCTGAGGCACCAGCCCCTGGGCGTCGAAGGCCCGCGAGAAGGAGACCTCGAAGGCGCGTGGCCCCTTCAGCTCGGCCTCGAGCTTGCCCTTCATCCGGGCGTCCTGGCGCACCTCGGTGATGCGTTCCTGGGTGAAATCGACCGCGAGCCGCCGCTCGGGCGCGTAGAGGGTGAAGTGGCCGGTGTCTCGATGGAAGACGATCCGACCGCCGGGCAGGGCTTCGCGAAGGGCATGCGGATCGCCGCCCGGCGCGATCCCCGAAAGCCCGAGGGCCCCGAGCAAGGCCTCCTGCCCCTCGCCCAGCGCGACCGCGGGCACCGAGGCGCCGACCAGACGGATCGCCGACAGGATCGCGGCGCCGTTCGGCCCCGGCTCGAAGGCCAGCTCGAGCCCCAGGCGCTCGTAGCGGAAACGATGGTCGTCGAGGGCCTCATCCGGGACACCCAGCAAGGCGCGGACCTTGCTCTCGGGAAGGCCCAGCTTCAGATCGGCCACCCTGGTCGGCTGCGCCGAAGGCCCGGGACCTTCCTCGCTTGACGCCGAGGGGGCGTTCGTCGGGGTGGGGCGCGGGGCGGCCGTCGCCCGGGCGGCCTCGAGGCGCTCGGCCTCCTCCACCTGGAGCTCGTAGAGCGCGACGAGGCCCACGCCGACGAAGGCGGCCAGGACGAGCGCCCCGCCGATCAGGATGCCGCGGATCCGCGCGGCGCGCGGGTCGTGCCGGCGCTTCTTGCGGCGCTTCTTCTTGGAGACCGGAGCTTGTCGCTTCTTGGCCATCGGGGGTCCTTCACAGCCCACGAGCCCCGACGACCATGGTCGCCGGGGCTCGAAGACGGGGCGTGCTAGGCGAGCGCGAGGCTGGGGGCCGCGGCGCGGACGTTGGCCAGCGAGGTGACCACGCCCTTGGCGACGGCCTCCATCTCGGCCACGGTCGCAAGCTTGCTGACCGCACGGCCGACGCCCACGCCGCAGGCGCCGGCGCCGACGGCGAAGGCCGCGTTGGCGGGGGTGATGCCGCCCGCGACGAACACGGGCATCTCGACGGCCTTGGCGATCTCGCTGGCGTTGGCCAGGGCCGAGGTGATCGCGGCGAGCGCGCTGTGGGTGTCGACGATCGCGACGTTGCCCATGACGCCCTCGGCCTGGATCAGGTCGGCGCCGGCGGCCTGGAGCTGGGTGGCCAGGTCGAGCTGGGCGTCGAGGGGCAGGCGGCCCGAGACGGTCACGCACAGGGGCAGCCGGTCGCCGACGGCGGCCTTGACCTCGCGGGTCCAGCCGAGGATCTGCTCGGCGGTGGGCTCCTCGCCGCGGGCGTACATGGCGTCGAAGTTGCCGAGCTCGATGACGTCGGCGCCGGCCTCGGCGGCGGCGATCAGCTTGGCGGGCTCGGTGGCCGAGACGAACACGGCGAGCGAGGTCGACTCCTTGACGGTGCGGATCAGCGCGGCGTCGGCGGCGATGTCCACCGCATGGGCGCCAGCGGCCTCGGCGGCGGCGACCACGCCCATCACGTGGTGGGTGTCGAAGTTCTCAATCCCGGCGATCACCTTGACGAAGGTGCGGTTGGCAAGAGCCTGGTTCAGGCGGTTCAGGCGGGTCATGGCGACGGTGGTCCTCCTGCGATGGCGCGAATGTGGCGTAAGCCTGACGATTATAGAAGCCCGCTTCCCCCCTTGTAAAGCGCCCGCCCAGGCGCGCTCGTGCCGGGGGTCTCAGCCGAAGAGATTGTCGCGCGTCTCGGCGGCGATGCCCGACGGGTGCCCCTCGGGAAACAGGTTGGGGTCGGTGAGCTCCTCGTCGGAGTCGGGCTCCTGGGTGCGCGCCGAGCGCCCCTCGGACTCGTAGACGTAGTCCGAGGTCTCCTGGTCCTCGCCCTCCACGCGCGAGAGGCCCTCGGCCGAGGCGAGGGTGATGGTCAGGATCTTGTCGGGGATCACGATCGCGCCGTCCTTGAACTCCATGTCCGTGGTGGGGGCGAGCATGCGCGTGCGGACCTCCTCGGCGCCGAGATCCAGGCGACTCACCTCGAAGCCCAGGATGGCGCCGTCCTCCTCGTCGAAGTAGAGGTCGACCAGCGAGCCCAGGCGATCGCCGCTGGTCGTGACCACGTCGCGATCGAGCAGGAGGCGCTGCGCCGAGACGAGACCCTCGTCGTCGTAGTTGAGGAGGTCCAGGCCCGCCGTCTCGGCGATCTCGTCGCTGACGACGACCTGGTGAGGGTCGAAGGTCGCAACCTGGCTGTAGGGCAGGTCCATGTCCGAGCCCGAGATCTGGCGGTTGTCCATGACCCAGTCGATCACGAGCTTGATGACCCGCTGTTCGCTCAGATCGAGCAGCGCGTCCGAGATGTCCCCCATGTGGACCTGCTGCGCGGTCACCAGAGGAAGCTCGAGCAGGTTGCGGATCCCTCGGACTCTCACGGCGATTCTCCTTCTTCACTCTCGTTGCGCGCCAATATAGCGCGGCCCCACGGCGAGTACAACAAGGGATCGCTCGAGATGCCTCGCGGCGACTAAGTCTTAGCTCTTGAGCGGATCCAGGAAGTCCGTGCCTCCGGTGCCGCTCTTCTGGATGCCCGCGACCCGCTTGATGAGCAGGAAGAGGCGCGTGAGATCGTTGCGCAGATCCTGGGCCTGGGCCTCCAGGGCGTCGAGGCGCTCCTGCTGGTCGTGACCCGGCTGGCCGCCCTGCGCGATGAGCAGCATCTTGCGTTCCTCCAGCAGGGCGTTGAGCTTCTCCTGGGTGTACTCTCGCTCGTTGGAGATGAGCTTGTACATGTACTGGGGGTTCTGGAACTCGGGGATGAGCGTCGGGGTCGACTCGAAGGCCGCGATCAAGTAGCGCCGCTCGTCCGACTGCTTGGCCTTCTCCTCGGGCGAGAGCGGCGCGGTGACGGCCTTCTTCTCGGGCGAGGGCTCGGCGCCGACCGGGCCGGTGCGCGAGCGGGCGAACTGCTCACCGGTGCCGGGCTTGCGGGCGATCGCCCCGGTGTTGCCGGTGCGCGCTCGAGCAGGAGGCGAGACCGGCTCCGGCTCGGGCTTCTTGAGCCCCAGGGTCGAAAGGAGCTGGTTGAAGAAGCCGGCCTTCTGGTTGGGATCGTCTGCCATGCGTCGCCTCGAACGAATGAGCATTCGACAAAGCCAGGCATGTGTCGCCATTTGCCGCCTGTGGCGGCTCGAAGGAACAGCTTTGCCAAACGCTCAAGAGGCCCCCCTCTGGGGGCCTCTCTCGTATACCCTATCAAGCGGCCTTCGTCACCTCAGGTGAAGAGGTGGGTGATCTGGTCGTAGACCCAGGACTTGCGGAAGAAGCGGTCGAAGGCCATGAAGCCCAGGATGCCCACCGCGCCCGCGGCGAGGGTGACGGGCCAGCCGACCACCCCGAGGGCTCCGAGGGCCGCGATGGCTCCGCCGCTCGCCAGCGACGAGATGACGCCGCCGACGGTCCCGCCCAGGGTGTCGCCGAGGACCCCCCCCAGCGCGCGGCCGGGGGCGCGCTCGCCCTTGAACATCTTGAAGAGGTTCTCGGCCGTCGAGAAGACCGCCGAGAAGATGGCGCTCGAGACGGCTGCCTTCTTGAGGCCCGGCAGCATCTCCTTGAAGCCCTGCTTGATGGTCTGCCAGCCTGCCGAGTTGCCTGCGCCCGTCTTGATCTTGCCGAAGAGGCCCTTGACCTTCTCGCTCGCCTTCCCGAACAGGTTCTTGGCGCCGTCGACCAGCTTGCCGAACATGCCCTTGGCGGTTCCCGCCGCGCCGCCGGCGGCCGAGACGGCGTCCTTGGCGGTGGTTCCTGCGGTCTTCACGACCTCCTTGGCGGCGGTGCCCCCGGCTTGAACGGCCTGGGCACCCTTGGCGGCCTTCGCCGCCTTGGTCGCGGTCTGGGTTAGCGCCTGCGCGGTATCCCCCGCAGTCGCCGCCGAAGCCGCGGCCTTCGTGCCACTCGCGCCCTTCGCGACGCGCGCGGCCGAGGTGGCGGTGCGGGCGCTGGTGGTTGCGTGCTTTGCGGCACTCGCCGTGGCTTCCTTGGCGACGGTTGCGGTGGTCTCCTTGGCAACTGCAGCCCCGCCCGCCTCGACGGCCTGGGCGCTCCCCTTGGCGGCCTTCGCCGCCTTGGCTACCGTCCTGGTGCCCTCCTGGGCGACCTGGGAGGCCGAATCGACGGCGGCCTTGGCCGAAGTGGCGCTCTTGGCCGCGCCCTTGCCCTTGCCGAAGGCCGCGAAGACCTCGTCGGCCTTGTCGCTGACCTTGAGAGCCTGCTGGGTCTTCTCGTTGAAGCCCGTGCGGAAGAGCTTCATGGCGCCCGACTTGTCGCCCGCCGCGTAGGTCTCGCCCGCCTTGCTCAGCTTCTTGGCGAAGTTCGTGAGGGTGCGCGCCTCGCCCGCGTGGCCCATGTCGGAAAGCTGCTTGGCACGCGACAGCATCTTCTCGGAGGCCGCGGCGAAGGGCTGCGCGGTGGCGGGGGTCGTTCCGAAGGCGGCCTTGAGCTCGTCGGCCTTGTCGGCCAGTCGGATCGCGTCCTGCACGCCGGGGTTGCGCAGCCCCACCTTGATCTTGGCGTGCAGCATGCGCGAGGCCGCGGGCGTGTTGCCCTGCTTGGCGAGCTCGCCGGCGCGCGAAAGGCGCTTCGAGAGCTCGGTCATCGTCTGGGCGGCCTCGGGCTGGCCCACCTCCTTGAGCAGGGCGGCCCGCTCGGCGATGTGCTTGGACGCCGAAGCGTACTCCTTGAGGCTGTTGAGGTCCTTGACCTTGACCGGCACCGTCGCCCCGTTCTTGAGGACGTCGGCGGCCTTCTTGATCGGTTCTGCGACGGGGGCGGCGAGCGCCGGGGCCGCGGGCTTGACGGCGTTGCGCACGCCGCTCGCGACCCGGCCCGCCTCCTTGGCGCTGCGGGCGCGCTGGACCGTCTTGGCGACGGCATTCGCGGGCTCGGTGACGGCCGTGCCGCCCGAAACGAAGCCGGGCTCCTTGATGACGCTCACGGCGCCGGGCCGAGGGGTGGCGACCGGCTTGACCTTCGAAACCTTGGTCGCGGCGTTGGGGATGGCGCTGCCCGCGCTCGGCTTGGGGACCGCGACGGCGCCGGCGGGGATCTCGGCGGCGGGGTTGAGGACCGCGTTGCCGCCCGAGACCGGGGGCTTCACGACGGGTGCGGCCGGGTGGGTCAGGCTGACCTTGTCCCCGGGCTGGAAGCCGACGAGCTCGCCGACCCCCTTGCCGACCGTGCGCCAGCCCTGGGCGACGGTCTCGTTGGCCAGCACGGACTTGGCGCCCTCCTCGAGGTGCTCGGGCAGGTGCTGGACGACGTCCTGGGCCTTGGCGGGCAGGTCCTTGAGGGTCTCGGGCAGGTTCTCAGCCAGGTGGCTCGCCTGCGAAGGCAGCTGCCTGAGGCG
>DATNQI010000026.1 GCA_036704125.1 Pantanalinema sp.
AGTACCGCCGATCGATGTAAGTCCCCTGACGTCCCAGGACGCCGGCGAGCCAGTGGCCCGCCGGCGTCCTTGCGTTTAACACCGGCTTTATCCGGGCGGAAAGAGGGTTTTATCCTGCTTTGACATACTCCTGAACGTGGAGCCAACGCAGGAAAGGAGTACGACGATGTACGACGTATGGGCCCCCTTCACCGATTCGTTCACGGCGCGGGATCTCGTCACGCTTCAGTCGCTGAGTCACACCGGGTTGAAGCTGGTGAGCATCAAGCTGTCGCCCATGAGCGAAGCGGCGGGAAAACACGTGCCGGAACTGGCGCTCCCCAGGGATTGCGTGCTGGTTCTGCTGATCAGGGACGACGCGGTGCTCTATCCGCGGGGCGACACGGCGCTGAAGCCGTGGGATCAGCTCTTCGCGGTCGTGGATGAGCACTCGGAAGGGGAGCTGCGCGACGTGCTGACGCGACTGGCCTCATAATCCCAGCCTTAATCCGTTATAATGAAGGCGTGGAAACATTCGTCCAAGTGGGGGGCTGGCGTTCCGCGGCCCTCCTCCTCAATCTCATCACGTTCTTCCTGGCCTTTTCGGCCTTCGCCGTGGGGTGCCTGATCGCCACGCGGATCAGGCGCCTCCTCGGCTCGGGGCTGCTGAGCGGGATCGTCACCTGCTTCTTGATCGCCTCGGGGGCGCTCGCCCTGCGCAGCCTGCTCATCATCCTCCATCACCTGGCGCTCGTCCCCGAGCTCCTGGCGCTCGTCGTGAGCGACGTGGGCCTGCTGGTGACGGGGGGCGCCCTCTTCGCGGCGTATCTCGTCTTCGAGCGCTTCCTCCGGACCAAGGAAGTGCTCTAAGTAGCTCGAAATGAAGTGTCCGCTTGATTCCCCGCCCCACCGGGGGGCGGGGAGGACTCAGGCGGACGATCGATTCAGGCAAGACGCGCTTAGGCCCCTAGCCTCCGACCCTCACGGTGCCGCGCATGGAGGGATGGAAGCGACAGTAATACTCGAACACCCCGGGCGCGTTGAAGGTGAACGAGTAGCTGCCGCCGACCGGAAGGACCCCGTCGAAGGCCCCGATGGTCGAGACCCCGCCTTCGAGCGGATGCGTGACGGTGTGGGCCACGGAGTCCTGGTTGTACCAGATCACCGTGCCGCCGACCGGGACCTGGATGGTCGCCGGGAGGAACTGGTAGGTCCGGATGGCGACCTGGATGGGGCCGTAGTCCACGCCCCGGTAGGGGATGACGTCGGGGGTGTAGTACGGGTAGCCGAAGTAGGGCGTCACGATGATCGTGCGGCGGCGCTCGCGATCGCGGTCTCGATCGTCGCGATCGCGCCGGCCGTCACGGTCGCGCCGGCCGTCCCTGTCGCCCCGGCCGTCTCGGTCTCGGTCGCCGCGTTGCTGGACCTGGTACGTGCCGCCGCCCGCTCCCGCGTCGAGACGCGCGTGCGTCTCAAAAGCGCCAGGTAGCGGCTGGGAGCAGCCGGCCGTGGTCGCGAGCAAGGCGAGCATCGCGACGCTCAAGAGGCTGTTCTTGGGCATGGGGCCTCCTTCACGGAAGAAAGATCGGTCGCTCGGACCAGTGCCGTTCCACCGGCCCACCATAGAGCAGCGAGCGCAATGGACCATGCGTCACCGGCCCCAATCTTTCGACGAAAATGGCTCGTTTCAACCCTTCGCCCAAGCCTCGCCGGGCATCCGTCACAGCCGCGCGGCGAAGCGTTATGGTATCCAGGAAGATGCAAGCGCATCGCCCCCCTGGAGCCCCCCCATGCGAACGGCCTACTTCGACTGCTTCCAAGGCGCCACCGAGACCATGCTGCTCGGCGCCCTGATCGACGCGGGCGCCGACCCCGAGCGGCTGCGCGCGGACCTCGCGGGCCTCGGCGACGGGTGCGCGCTGACGGTGACGCGCGATCGCGACCGCGGCGTCGCGGCCACCCGGGTGACCCTCAAGGCCAAGGACGACGCCATCAAGCGCGAGATGCGCGAGGTGGCGGGCGTCATCCTCAAGAGCAAGCTCGAGACCGGCGTCCAGGAGCGCGCGCTGCGCGTGTTCCACCGCCTCGCGCTCGCGCACGGCCGCCTGCAGGACCTTTCCCCCGAGCGGGTCATCATGCACGAGGCGGGCAGCATGACGGCGATCGCCACCGTCGTCGCCTTCATCCTCTCGCTCGACCAGCTCGGCCTCACCCGGCTCTGCTGCTCCGCGCTGCCCCTCGGCAGCGGCACGGTCAAGACCCCCCAGGGCCTGATGCCCGTCCCCGCTCCGGTCGTGGTGGAGTTGCTCGCGGGCATCCCCGTCTGCGACAACGGCGAGACCGGCGAGCAGCTCACCCCGCTCGCGGCCGCCATGCTCAGCACCCTCTGCCGCGACGCCGGCAAGCTGCCTTCCATGCACCTTTCGAGCCAGGGCTGGGGCGTCGGATCCGGGCGCCAGGCCCCCATGTGCCGGGTGCTGACGGGTGCCGCCGAGGCCGAGGAGGCCGAGCAGCGCGAGACCGTCGGCGTGGTCGAGACGAACATCGACGACGCCAACCCCCAGTTCCACGAGTACGTGGTGGATCGCCTCTTCGAGGCCGGCGCGCTCGACGTCTTCTTGACCCCCATCGTGATGAAGCGCGGCCGCTCGGGCATCAAGCTCACGGCCCTGGTCGCTCCCGACAAGCAGGAGCTCATCACCGACATCATCTTCGCCGAGACCCCGAGCGTCGGCGTGCGGACCTACCAGGCCGAGCGCCGGATGCTCGATCGTGAGATCATGTCCATTTCGACGGACTTCGGCCCCATCCGAGTCAAGGTGGCCCGCCAGATGGGCGCCATCACCAACCTGATGCCCGAGTACAAGGACTGCGTCTCGGCCGCCAAGAAGCAGGGAGTGCCGCTCAAGACCGTGTGGCAGGCGACCCTCTCGCAGGCCCTCCAGCAGACGGGACGTGCGGGGTGACGAGGCGAGGGGCATGCCGCTTTACAGCGCATGCCCCGGCTCGTATCATGGCCGGGTCCCCACGCAGGAAGGAGCCGCCCCATGGTGGAAATGACGCTCTCGGGGGTCATCCTCGAGCCGAAGACCAAGTCCCCCATCGTGGTGCTCAAGGACGAGGACGAGCAGCGCGCCCTGCTCATCTGGGTGGGCGAGCCCGAGGCCAACGCCATCCTGCTCGCGCACGAGGGGATCAAGACCCCGCGCCCGCTGACCCACGACCTCTTCCGCGACGCCCTCGAAGCCCTCGCGGCCCCGATCAAAGAGGTGCGCATCAACGACATGCGCGAGAGCACCTACTTCGCCGAGCTCGAGCTCGAGGTGGCGGGCGAGACCCGGGTGATCGACGCGCGGCCGAGTGACGCCATCGCCATGGCCCTGCGCTTCGGCGCCCCCATCTTCGTGGCCGAGAAGGTCATGGCCGACAGCGCGGTCCCGATCAACCAGAATCGCGACGAGGAGGAAGAGGCCGAGCAGTTCAAGAAGTTCCTCGAGAACGTGAAGCCCAGCGATTTCGGGAAGTTCGGCGGGCAGTCCTAGGCGTTGGACGCCCCGAGCCCCTCGCTGTTCAACAAATGCCGGGTCATGGCCCGGTCCATCAGGGCGGTCTCGGTGGCCTTGACGTGGGAGCGGATGGCGATCGCCTTCTCGCGCAGCTCGGCAGTGAAGGCCTCGTCCTCGATCTTGGCGGCCTTGGCGAGGCCCGCGAGCAGCGCCCCGTCGATGGCGGCCACGGCGGTGCGGACCGCGAGGATGGCCTCGGTGGCGCCGCTGGGCACCCCGTAGCGGAAGACGGACTCGGCCAGGTTGAAGATCTCCTGGCCGTTCTGGGCGATGAGCATGGGCGCCTGGGCCGCGTTCTTGAGCGCGCTCTGCACCAGGGTGTGGCGGAGATCCTGCTCTTCCGGGGTGGTCAGCGGCAGGGCCGCCGCCGCCGCCAGGCGGTTCATCACGGTGGGGTCCTGGTCGATGAGCTCCTCGCTCTGATCGCCGATGGTGGTCGCGCGCGCCAGGATGCGACGCATCTCCTCCTCGACCGGCTCGAAGCCCTCGCGACCGATGGTCATGCGGGCCACCTTGGCCACCAGGGCCGAAGCGATGGCGCAAAGCCACGAGGCAGCGCCGCAGGCGCCGGGGGGGGGCACCTCGGCCAGCTCCTTGAGCAGGTCCTCGACCGGGTAGCGGTACGAGGGCAGGTTCTCCAGATGTTCCAAAGGACTAATGCTCACGTTTCTCGAAGAAGGACGGGCGACTTACGAGGTCAGAATCGCCCGAAGCATCGACCATTATACCACACACGGTTCAGTGGCTTCCGAATCCCCCCTGCCATGCAGCGATCGCCGGTGCGGACGCACCCGATCTCGGATCGCCAGGTTGATACTTTTATAAATATTGGCTAAGATGGATATAATTTTCGATTTTTTCATGCTTAACCAATATCAAATTCGGCCAATGACGCATGCCAGTTGAACAAGGAGACATTGTCCTGATGAACCTCAATTCGAAACAGGCCCTGGCCCTCGCCGGCGCCCTCTCTCTCATCGCGCTCGCCGGCTGCACCGGCATCCCCGGCTTCGGCAACCCGCAGGTCGCCCCCACCGAAGAACACCCGATGGTCGCGACCAAGGCTCGCCTGATCTTCAACAAGCTGACCTTCAACACGCGCGCAGGCTCGCCTGGGTTCGGTAACCACGAGGTCTACATCAAGAACCTGACCGATGCGGACGTCGACATGACGAACTACGTACTCGCCTATCACCCCGACGGCGCCGTCTCGGACAACGTCGCGACCTCGTCCCTCGTCTTCGCCGCCAACGACGCCACCATCAGCGCCGGTGCCACCAAGCGAGTGATCATGGACCTTGGGTACACTCCGCTGGTCGGCCAGGCACGGATCGCCAGCAACATCGGCGTGCAGTACAGCCGGGGCGGCGGCCTTGGGCTGTTCGACAGCCGCATCGCCACTGCGTCGGCCAACATGAAGGACTTCGTCCAGTGGGGCCGTACGGACACGCAGTACGCGCCGGTCGCGGTGACTGCGGGCCTCTGGAAGACTGGCACGGCGATCGCCACCACGTCGCTTGCGAACGTCGACGGCGTCAACATGACGGTCTTCTCCGAGGGCGCGACCGGTTCCACCAACTGGAATTTCAGCACCTTCTAGCGAGTACGCGCTCGCTACCGTTTTTTGATTGATTGAATAAGGAGAGTCGCTCGATGAAATTCCAGATCAAGCTCGGACACATGCTGCCCGTGGCGGCCGGCCTCATGGTCGCCCTCTACGGCTGCGCCCAGCTGCCCTTCAGCACCACCCCCCCCGCCGACAAGCCCCAGGTCGACGGTCGGATCACCTTCAACAACGCCGAGCCCAGCAACCAGCTCCTGCTCGGCATCAAGCGCTTCGACGGCGCCAACTTCCAGAAGCTGACCAACACCACGACCACCGACACCAAGGGCAACTACGGCTTTGCTCGCCTGGTGGACGGCAAGTACCAGGTGTTCTACGACGACCAGGGTGAGGACGTGACCGATCCGACCGTCAACACGGTCGGCGTCTACAACTCCGAGGCCGTCGAGATCGCCTCGGCCAGCACCCCGGCCGCGAGCATCAGCTTCGACGTGAGCTGGGACTTCACCCCCACCATCAAGCCCGAGGGCACCTTCCGCGTCGGCGGCGCCGACACCTTCGGCTTCAAGGCGCTGCCCGCCCACTCGGACGCCGAGTACCAGATCTTGCTCGCCGACAACGACAAGAAGGCCGTCTGGTCCTCCAACTGGGTGAAGACCACCAGCTTCACCTGGAACGGCAAGCGCGGCACCGCCGTCGCGGCCCCCAGCACCGCCTACACCGGCGTCGGCCGTCACTTCTACCAGATCAAGTTCCAGAAGCCCGGCACCACCTACGGCAAGGAAGGCTACTACGGCCAGACCAAGTGGGTGCCCTTCTTCGTCACCCGCTAGTCGAACCCATTCTCATCCTCGATCGGCCGCGCGACAATCGCGCGGCCGATTCTTCATGCAATTGGCCCGATGCTCCTGCCCGAGCTTCCCCTATCGTATGGACTCGCCCCACCCCCATGAGGAGAGCGAGATGAAGCTTCAGCACAAGCTTGGGATTGCCCTGGCGGGCGCCATCGGGACCAGCGCGCTGGCAGGCTGCCCCACCACGACCGTCCCAGGGATCACTCCCGGTTCGCAGATCGTCAGCGGCCGGATCACCTTCGGCGCCGCGGATCCCGGCCAGGAGCTCACCGTCGGCCTCAAGAAGTTCGACGGCTCGGCCTACCAGAAGCTCACCCAGACCACCAAGACCAGCAACGCCGGCAACTATGCCTTCACCGACACGACGCTCAGCAGCGGCAAGTACCAGGCCTTCTACGACGACGGCGGCCAGGAGGTCACCGACGCCACCGTCAACACGGTCGGTGCCTACGTCTCCGAGGCCAAGGACTCGCCTGCGACCATCAACTTCGACGTGAAGTGGGCGTTCTCACCGAGCATCGCGCCCAACTCCACCTTCACGGCCGGCACGAGCACGTTCGGCTTCGCCGCGAACAGCAACGCATCAGGGGCCGAGTACCAGGTCGCCGTCGCCGACGGCAACAAGAGCGTGAAGTGGTCGTCGGCCTGGGCCAGCACCACCAGCTTCAGCTGGAACGGGAAGGAAGGCAGCGAGACGAACACCCCGACCGGGGCCGATCGCGCGGCCGGCAAGCACTACTACCAGATCAAGTTCCGCAAGGCCGGAACGACTTTCGGCGGGGCCGGCTTCTACGGCCAGACCAAGTGGGTGCCCTTCACCCTGGCCCGCTAAGCAGGTCGAGGTAGAGATTGGCATTCGCTTGATTCACCGCCCCCCGGTGGGGCGGGGCTAGGGTGAACGTCTAACGAAACCGTTCCATCAAGCCGCTTACAGCGGCCACCACAACACATGCCTGGTATTGTTAGATGTGAGGGGTGGGGGGATATGATCAAGTTCCTCATGCTTTCGGCTGGAGGCTCGGATCGGTTAGATCCCCCCACCCCCGACCCCGCCCCACCGGGGGGCGGGGAGGTTTCAGGCAGACGTTAGATCCAGCAATGACATGCTTGACGCAAAAAAGGGGAAGCGCGACGCGCTTCCCCTTCCGTCTCTAGCCCACCAGCTCCGTGAAGGCCTTCAGGAAGGCCTCGTTCTCTTCCGGCAGGCCCACGCTCACCCGCAGGCAGTGCGGCAAGCCGAAGCCCTTCAGTGGGCGCACGATGATGCCCCGGGTCAAGAGCGCCTCGTAGATCCGCGTCACCTCGTCCTCGGTGCCCAGATCGAGCATGATGAAGTTGGTGACGCTCGGAACGTGCTTGACGCCCAGGCGCTCGAAGCCCGCGCGCAGCATGGCGAGACCCTGACGGTTGTTCTCGAGGGTCCGCGCGAGGAACGCGTGATCGCCCAGGGCCGCGAGGCCCGCGGCCTGGGCGGGGGCCCCCGCCTCGAAGGGGAGCTTGACCTTGGAGATCTGCGAGATGAGGCTCTCGTGGCCGAGGCCGTAACCGATGCGGATGCCGGCAAGGCCGTAGGCCTTCGAGAAGGTCCGCAGGGTGATGACGTTGTCCGCCCGGTAGAGCATCGAGTCGGGGTAGTCGTAGCCGTCTCCCACGAACTCGTAGTACGCCTCGTCGAGGACGATGATGACGTGGGGGGGCACCGCCGCCAGGAAGCGCTCGAAGGTCTCGCGGTTGAAGTGGGTCCCCGTCGGGTTGTTGGGGTTGGCCAGGTAGACCAGCTTCGTCCAGGGCGTGATCGCCCGGATCATGGCGTCCAGGTCGTAGGCGTAGTCCTTGAGCGGGGTCGTCACGATGGGCACGCCCTGCGCCTTGGCGAGCACCATGAAGCCGATGAACGTCCCCTCGGAGGTCAGGACCTCCTCGTTGCCGTGGAGGAAGGTCCGCACGATGGTCGCGAGGATGCCTTCCGACCCGGCGCCCAGGATGACGTTCTCGGGCTTGACCTTGTACGTCTCGGCAAGGCCCGAGCGCAGGGCGAAGCCCGCGGCGTCCGGGTAGAGGTGAAGGTGAGAGAGGGTCTCGCGAATGGCGTCGAGGGCCTTGGGCGAGGGACCGAGCGGGTTCTCGTTCGAGGCGAGCTTGTAGACCCGCTCGAGGCCGTACTCACGCTGCACCTCTTCGATGGGCTTGCCCGCCTTGTAGGGGACGAGCTGCTCGATGTTGCGAGGCACGAGCTGGGTGCGGGTGATGGGGTGGGGATTCATGAGCGCTGTCTCTCCGGTAGGCATGGGCTTTCGGCCTGCGACGATACGTCAATTATAGCACCCGCGCGGCTGGCGGCCATTTTCCCTCGCGTTGACAGCTCGGATCGAGTCTGATAGCGTGCGAACCATGAATAAGCGAGAGTTGGAAAAGGGCATCGAACTCGATCTTCGCGATCGCATGACCTACGCGGGCTACCTCTGCCTGGACCAGTTGCTGGGGGCCCAGAAGCCCCTGAGCGACCCCATGCACCACGACGAGATGCTGTTCATCATCCAGCACCAGACCTCGGAGCTGTGGATGAAGCTCATCCTGCACGAGCTGCAGGCGGCGATCGCCTTCATCCGGGACGACAAGCTCGACCCCTGCTTCAAGGTGCTGACGCGCGTCAAGAACATCCAGGCGCAGCTCTTCGACCAGTGGGGGGTGCTCGCGACCCTCACCCCCAGCGAGTACGCGGAGTTCCGCGGCGTGCTGGGCAACGCCTCCGGCTTCCAGTCCCCGCAGTACCGGGCCATCGAGTTCATCCTCGGCAACAAGAACGCCGACATGATCCAGGTCTTCAGCTACGCGCCCGAGTGGCACGCGCTCCTGAGCGAGATCCTTCATGCGCCGAGCCTCTATGACGAGTTCCTGCGCTACCTCGGCCGCCGCGGCCTGGCCGTGCCCGAGGAGTGCCTCGAGCGGGACTGGTCGCAGCCCTACCGGCGCAACGAGCAGCTGATCCCCGTGTTCAAGCAGATCTACGAGGATCCCCAGCGCTACTGGGACGCCTACGAGATGTGCGAGAAGCTGGTGGACGTGGAGGAGCAGTTCCAGCTCTGGCGCTTCCGGCACATGCGGACCGTCATGCGGACCATCGGCTTCAAGCGCGGCACCGGCGGCTCGTCGGGCGTCGGCTTCCTGCAGCGCGCCCTCGACCTCACCTTCTTCCCGGAGCTCTTCGACGTCCGCACGGAGATCGGAGCCCGATGATCAGGGCCGCCGTCCATGCCCTGGGCCCCGGTCCGCTGAGCGAGCAGGCGCTGGTCGACCACGTTCATCCGCTGTTCTCTCGCGCGCTCTCGCGTTCCGAGATCTACCTGGCCAACCACTCGCTCGGACGTCCCTTGGATCGGACCGCCGCGGACGTGCAAGAGGCCCTCGACGCGTGGTACCGGGACCTGAACGGCGCATGGGATCCGTGGGTCGAGGCCATCACGGCCTACCGCGCGCGTCTTGCGCACCTCATCAACGCGCCCCGGCCGGACAGCGTGGTCCCCAAGACCAGCGCGGGACAGGGCCTGCGCGCGGTGCTCAACACCTTCGATCGCCCCATCCGGGTGGTCACCACCCGCGGCGAGTTCGACTCCCTCGACTTCATCCTCAAGGTCTACCGGCAGCACGGCCGCCTGGAGCTGGTCTACGTGGAGCCCGACGCCGAGGGCCGGTTCCATGTCGATGATCTCCTGGCTGCGATCGACCAGCGCACGGACCTGGTGGTCGTCTCGCAGGTCATGTTCGTCTCGGGCCAGGTCGTGACGGGACTCGATCGCCTCGTGAAGGGCGCCCATGCCCACGGCGCGAAGGTGCTCATCGACCTCTACCATGCCGTCGGCGCCATGCCGGTGGACGTGGCGGCCCTCGACACCGACTTCGCCGTCGGGGGGTGCTACAAGTACCTGCGCGGCGGCACCGGGGCCTGCTACTTGTACGTTCACCCCCGTCACCTGGACGGTGCCCTGACGACCCTCGACACGGGCTGGTTCGCCAAGCGCGAGCCCTTCGGCTACCAGCGCCCCGAGGTTCCCCTGTTCGGCGAGGGGGGAGATGCGTTCCTCGAGTCGACGCCGGCGATCCTGCCGATCTACCAGGCCAAGGCCGGGCTGGAGCTGGTGTGCGAGCTGGGTCCCTCGCGAATCCGGACCTACTCGCTGCACCAGCAGTCGATCCTGGTCGGGGCGCTTTCCGAGCGCGGCATCGAGGCCCGTGGCGCGCGCGAGGACCAGGGCGCCTTCGTGGTTTTCTCGCACCCCCGGGCGGTCGAGATCGCCAAGCGCCTCATGGCGCGGGGGGTCAACACGGACGCGCGCCACACGTCGCTCAGGCTCTGCCCCGACGTGGCGAACACCGCCGATGAGCTGCGAATCGCGGCCGAAAAGCTAGCCGAAACGATTCAATCCCTGTAACGAGATCCCCCGCCCCCCGGTGGGGCGGGGTTAGGGGTGGGGGGATCCAATCAAGTTCCTTATGGTTTCCACCACCCCGTCGAGATTGCCGAGCACCTCGTTGTTCCAGAATCTCAGCACGCGAAAGCCCTGATCACCGAGCCACGCGTCACGCTGGCGGTCGTATTCGTTTTCCAGGTGCTGACTGCCATCCACCTCGACGATCAAGGACACATCGAGGCAGACGAAATCAACGATGTAGTTCCCAAGCGGGACCTGGCGCCTGAACTTGGCGCCGAGACTCTCGAAGCGCAGGGCGCGCCAGCGCTTGCGCTCAGCGTCGGTGAGATTGTGGCGGAGTTCTTTTGCTCTTGGCGTGAGGTCCATGTGGCACCTCCGACGAACAAGGAACTTGATGAGATCCCCCCACCCCCGACCCCGCCCCACCGGGGGGCGGGGAGACCAGGGGGGAGATCAAAGGGGAAGGTCGCCGACCCAGTCGATGAAGAGGAAGGCCCGGTCCTCGGAGCGGCCGCTGCCCGAGACGTAGTAGCCCCCCGTGAGGCTGATGCGGTCGTTGATGCTGTAGCCGATCGCGGCGTTGGCCCCGCCGAGCGGGCGGTTCCCCGCGATGTGCGTGCCGCCGCTCGTGTAGTCCCCCATCACGTAGAGGTTCAGGGGCAGGTTGCGGAAGTAACCCGCCATCCAGCCGTTGCTGTCGCCCCCCACCGCGGCGGGGTTCGCGTGGTACAGCCCCATGGTGAACTGGCCCAGGTCCATCTCGTTCCATGACAGCCACTTGGTGGCCGTGAAGTGAAGGACGTTCTGCGAGTACTCGAGGCTCGGCAGGCTGACACTGTAGGCGCCGAGGGCGAGCCCCGGCAGCGTCTCGGTCTCGCGCAGCACCCCCAGCTTGAAGTGCGGCTGCAGGGGCATGGGCGAGCTGCTGGGATCGGGCGAGCCGGGGAAGGGGTACATCAGGTCGACGCCCACCTCGAGCGCCCCCGACTCGACCCCCGGCGCCAGCTCGTAGAAGGGCAGGACCCCGCCCACGAACGAACCCTCGAAGAGATAGGGCGATTCGGGAGTCGAGAGCATGCTGGGCTTGAGGTAGTGGTAGGTGCCCAGGTGATACGACTTGAAGGGGGTCACCCCGGCGGTCGGGACGTTCACGACGGCCGTCGGGAAGGCATGAGCGGGAAGGCCCAGCCCAAGCAACAACAAGGCGGACAGCGAGAGCGAACGCACGGGATCCTCCTACGACGAAATGGCGGCGAATGCTGTCAGCTTACCTCGCTCGCCTCGTTCGCGCAACGTGCCGGGCGCTCAGCGATCGCCCTCTTCGCGACCGCCCCTCAGGACGTGCCACCCTCGCGCCTGGGCCTTGGCGTCGTCGACCTCGCCGATGGGGTCGAACTCCGCCGGCAGCTCCAGCTGGTCCGTCGCCCGCTTGTACACGCGGATCTTCTGGAGGATCTGCTCGATCGGCGTGACGCCGCGAGCGGCCATCTCCTCGGCGAGCTCGCCGACCATCCGGCGCCACTCGGGCTCGCTCAGGGTCACGCGCTGCTGGGCCAGGAACGCGTCGATGTCTTCGGGGGTCTTCAGGTGGTCGAACATGGGTGATCCTCTCTGGTGGGGGTCATGGTATTAAACCCACCGAGCGTCCCCGGCAATCCAAAAAGAGCGTCCAACAATACTGTTCCTGCCGTTTTAGCCGCAGGCGCTCGAGCCGCCCACGGCGGCCAATGGCCGTAACATGCCTGGTTTTGTTGGATGCGCGAAGACGCGCCCCCCTCGCCGAGCGAGGGGGGCGCGTCTTTGCGTGCGGCTACGGGGTGACTTCGAGGATGGTCACCGACGCGGCCGGGAAGCTGTAGGCGCCGCTGAGGTTGGCGGCCTTGGTCTCCATCTTGACCTGGCCCTCGCCCGAATCCCAGCCGGCGGTGCCGGTGAGCTGGTAGGCGGTCGCCTGCTTGGGGGTGAAGCCCATCGCGAGCTTCGCCGAGACGGCGCTTGCCTGCGTGCGGTTGGTGACCATCACGTAGACCTTGCCGTCACGCCCCTTGGAGGCGGTGATGCCGAGGTTCGGCATCGACAGGTCGTTGACCTGGGTCGTGGGGATGCCCTGCGGGGTCACCTTGACCTGCTGGTCGCCCCAGTGCCTGGACAGCATCTGCTGGAACATGAAGATCGGCGTCACGCGGCTGGGATCGCCCCCGTAGAAGAAGGCAGCGTCGGCCGAATCGCCGTGGTCGAAGCAGAACTGGTTGGCGACGAGCATGTTGTGGTTCAGCGCCAGGGTCACGGTGTCGGCCGAGTAGAGCGCCCCGAAGAGGCCGCGGGCCTGCTTGGAGTTGCCGTACTGCTCGGTGAAGAACTCGGTGTTCGCGATCTGGACCGGGTGGGAGGCGTACTGCTTGATGGCCGGCTCGATCTTCTCGGACAGGAGCCTGTCGTTCCAGGCGTTCTGGGCCATCAGGGTCTTGGCGTCCCCCTCGTTCTTGAGCGGCCAGCTCGGGTAGCCGTGGTAGATGAGGAAGTCCACGTCGGCGCCCATGGTCTGGAGGATGTTCTTGACGACCTCGCCCTCGGCGCCGCCGCCTTCCCAGCGGAAGTTCGAGTTGGTCGAGGCGACCGCGCCGATCTTGATGGGGGTGGGGCTCGCCTTGCGCATGGCCTGGGCGAACTCCTTGGCGCGCCTGGCGTACTGGGTCTCGTTGGCGGCGTACTGGCCGTGACCTCGCACCATGGACCAGCTGATCTCGTTGCCGATCTCGAAGTACTTGGCGCCCTGCACCGGGAAGGGGTGGGCCTTGCGGTTGGCGTCGTCGGGGTTGTTGAGGTAGCTGACGAAGCGTCCGGCCTCCTGCGCGTCGCCGGTGCCGAAGTTCACGACATGCAGCTGCTCGGCGTCGAGGTCGTTGGCCTCCTTGAGGCCGTTGCGGACGTCGTCGTAGGGGTAGCCCCCGTTCTTGTCCCAGTGCTTCTCGAAGTGGTAGCCCGTCATGTAGTCGTAGTCGAGGCGGCCGTCGGTCGGGCCGTGGCCGAGCCGGTACATGTACTTGCCCTGGCCCCAGCTCGGGCGCAGCTCCTTGAGCTTCGCGATCTTCGCGCTGGCGTTGGGGAAGTAGTCGGTGGTGTGGTTGCGGTTGGTGGCGAGCACGAAGCTGTTCGAGGGGTGGGTGGTCTCGTTGACGTGGATCTTGTAGCCCACGGCTCCGGCCTCGAGGGCCGGCTCCTGCGCGGCCAGGGTGGGGACGTGCCCGCCGAAGCCTTCGACGCTGCCGCCGCCAGGCACCAGGACGCCGGGGGCCACGCCGCAGCCGGCGAGCATGAGGATCGGGGTGGAGAGGGCGAGCATCATGGCAACCTTGGGACGCTTATGGAACATGCGAGTGAGGGTGTCCTTTCTTGTCGGAACGTAACGAGCGGACAAACTTCCGCAATGATTCTTCGTCTCACCTGTCCTACCCGCCTCAAACCCGCAATATTCTTGCGATAGATGTCGAGATGTTGCGTCGGCCCGAACCCGCCGAGCGGCGAAAATGAAGGATGCCGGGCCGACGAATCGACCCGGCATCCGTTTACATACGGCCCGAAAAAGATCTCAGCGCGCCGCGATCGCACCCGACGCGACCTCGTCGGCCTTGCCGGCCGAACCGTAGAGGCGGATCTTCTCGCGGACCACCTCGCTGATCGCGGCGCGGCCGGCGCCCAGCATGGGCCGCGGGTCGATCTGGTCGGGGTCCTTGGCGGCCGCCTGGCGCAGGGCGTCGGTGAAGGCGCGGTTCAGCTCGGAGGCGACCGAGATCTTGCAGATGCCCTGCGCGACGGCCTCGCGGACCTCGTCGTCGGGGATGCTCGAGGAGTGGTGAAGCACCAGGGGCACCCCCGCGGCGTGGCGGATGGCGCTGATGCGCTCGATGTCGAGCTGCGGCCGCTTCTCGAGGAGCTTGGGGATGGCCCCCACGGTGACGGCGAGGCTGTCCACCCCGGTGAGGGTGACGAAGCGCTCGGCGGCGTCGGGGTCGGTGTAGTCCGAGGCGTTGCCCACCACGTCGTTGGGCTTGCCGCCCGAGTGGCCCAGCTCCCCTTCGACCGGGATCCCCATGACGTGCGCGGCCTCGACGATGCGGCGCGTCTCCTCGACGTTGACGGCGAAGGGCAGGGCCGAGCCGTCGAACATCAAGGAGGTGAAGCCCGCGACCAGGCTCTTGAGGTTGAGGTCGAAGTCGCCGTGGTCCAGGTGCATGGCGACCGGGACGCGGGCCTCCTGGGCGGCGGCGCGGACCATGGAGGCCATGGATCGCAGGCCGGCGTAGTGGATGGCCCGCGCCGAGACCTGGAGGAACACCGGGGCCGAGAGGTCCTCGGCCGCCCGGATGATGCCCTGGACGAACTCCATGTTGTGGGCGTTGAAGGCCCCGATGGCGTAGCGGCCTTTGAGCGCGGCCTGAAGGATCGGTGTGGCGTTGACGAGCGGCATGCGGCCTCCAAAGATCAGAGGATGACGGATCGACTGAGGTGACGCGGCGCGTCGGGGTCGGCCCCGTTGCGCACCGAGCGGTGATAAGCCAGGAGCTGAAGGATGGGGGTGTAGAGCAGGGCGCGCGACGCGTCGCTGGGCGCCTCGAGAGCGCCTGCGGCCAACCCCGCGTCACAGAGGAAGTGATGATCGGCCCGCGCGGCGATTGCGGCCTGGTCGGCCCCTGCGATGACGAGCGTCCGCGCCCCGAGGCCCTTGAGCTCGTCGAGGAGGACGGCCTCGTAGGAGGCGCCCACGCCCGTCAGCAGCATGGTCACCAGGGTGTCGGGCCCCACCGTGGACTTGGGGCCGTGGCGGTACTCCAGGGCGTGGTAGGCGATAGCCGAGGGCTCGAGGGCCATCTCCTGGAGCTTGAGGGCCCCTTCGCGCGCGATCGCATGCAGCAGGCCCCCGCCCAGGAAGACGAAGTGCTTCACCGGAAGCTCCGCCACGGCCTTCAGGGCATCGCTCTGGCGCAACGGGGCCTCGGCTTGGCGCACGGCCGCGGCAAGGGCCGCCGCGCGCTCGGCATCGGGCCGCACGGCCAGGGCCCACAGCGCGAGCGCGAGCAGGGTCCCCGTGAAGGCCTGGGTCATGACCACGCTGGCTTCGCGCGCGGGGATGAGGAGGGCGCGATCGCACGCCCCGGCCAGGGGGCTCTCGCCGGTGCAGGTGACGCCATAGAGGGGGCCCGCGACGCGACCCTGGGCCCGGCGCTCGCGAAAGGCCTCGACCGCCTGCAGCACCTCGGAGGTGGTGCCGGTGCGCGAGAGGGCGACCAGCGCGACGCGATCACGGTCTCGGAAGGTGAGCTCGGGGTAGAGGACGAGCTCGGAAGCGGGCACGAAGCGCGCGCGCAGGCCCGTCCACTGCGAAAAGAGGTTGGCCCCCGTCTCGGCGAGGTGATACGAGCTGCCGCAGCCGGTGAAGATGACCTCCTGCCCCTCGTCGAAGGAGAAAGAGTCCAGCTCGGCGCCGAGGCCCTCCCTGACGCGCTGCCAGAGGTCGGGCTGAGCGAAGATCTCGCGAATGGTATGCTCGCCGTGCAAGAAGGGCGTCTCCCCCCGATGTGCCGCCGTGGCGGGCTCGCTCGCCTGTCGTGGCTCATTATACCACGGGCGATCGCAGCCAGGCGCCGGGCGATTTGACAGCTCGCTCGGCGCATCCATATCATGGCGCATTCGCCGAAGCCCTCATCACGCTAGAGAACGGAACACGATGGAAGCAAAGACGTACGAGAACATCCTGGTGACGCGCGAAGGACGGGTGGGGGTCGTCACCCTCAATCGCCCCAAGGCCCTCAACGCCCTCTCGCCCGAGCTCCTGGGCGAGCTGGTCGAGGCCCTCGACGCCTTCGACCGCGACGACGCCATCGGAGCGATGGTCCTCGCGGGCAGCGAGCGCGCCTTCGCTGCAGGCGCGGACATCAAGGTCATGGCCGAGGCCTCGATGGTCGAGATGAGCCAGCATGCGTTCCTCGCGGTGTGGGACCGCGTCGCCCACATGCAGAAGCCCGTGATCGCCGCCGTGAGCGGCTTCGCCCTGGGCGGCGGCGCCGAGCTCATGATGATGTGCGACATGGTCGTCGCCTCCGAGACCACCCGGATCGGCCTGCCCGAGGTCAGCCTCGGGGTCATCCCCGGCGCCGGCGGCACCCAGCGCCTGACCCGCGCGCTCGGCAAGGTGCTCGCGATGGAGATGGTCCTCACCGGCCGCCAGCTCGACGCCCAGGAGGCCCTCTCCCGGGGGCTCGTCAACCGCGTCGTGCCCGCGGAGCTCTTCCTCGAAGAGGCCATGAAGCTCGCCTCCGACATCGCGGGCCGCGCGCCCGTCGCCGTCCGACTGGGCAAGGAGAGCATCAACAGGGCCTTCGACACCTTCCTCTCGCAGGGGCTCGCCTTCGAGCGCAAGAACTTCTGCATGCTCTTCGGCACCGAGGACCAGAAGGAGGGCATGCGCGCCTTCGTCGAGAAGCGCCCCGCCACCTGGAAGGGCAAGTAGCGATGTACGAGACCATCGCCTACGAGGTCCTGGACGCTCGCGTCGCCAGGATCTCGCTCGAGCGGCCCGACGTCCTCAACGCCATGACCGACCGCATGAAGCGCGAGCTGCTCGACGCCTTCAAGCGCGCCGACAAGGACCCCGCGGTCCGCGCCGTGGTCCTGACGGGAAGCGGCCGCGGCTTCTGCTCGGGGCAGGACCTGGCGGACGCGAGCAAGTCCGAGACGGGCCTCGGCGACAACCTGCGCGAGCTCTACAACCCGCTCATCCTCCAGATGCGCCAGATGAACAAGCCCATCGTCGGGGCCGTCAACGGGGTCGCGGCGGGGGCGGGAATGAGCCTCGCGCTCGCCTGCGACCTGCGCCTGGCAGCCGACAACGCCTCGTTCATCGAGGTCTTCGTCCGGATCGGCCTGGTGCCCGACGCCGGCAGCACCTGGCTGCTGCCCCGCCTGGTCGGGCTCGCCAAGGCCTTCGAGCTCGCGGCGCTCGGCGACAAGGTGGACGCCCAGGAGGCCCTGCGCCTCGGGCTGGTCAACCGGGTGGTGCCCGCGGATCGGCTCGAAGCCGAGGCCCTCGCGCTCGCCTCGCGCCTCGCCGAGGCCCCCACCAGGGCCATCGGCCTGATGAAGCGTGCCTTCGAGCGCGCCTACGACCACTCGCTCGGCGACCAGCTGGACTACGAGGCCCACCTGCAGGAGATCGCCGGCCGCACCCAGGATTTCAAGGAAGGCGTCAGCGCCTTTATCGCCAAGCGTCCCCCCGCGTTCACGGGTCAGTAGTAGAGGAGATCGCAATGATCAAGGAGACCCCCATGGTGAAGAGCATCCAGAGCGTCCTTATCTTCGTGAGCGACATGGATCGCTCGGTCGCGTTCTACCGCGACGTGCTGGGCTTCAGCGTCCTCTCGTCCAACCCGGCCATCACCGAGTTCGAGATGGGCGCGATGACCTTCGGCCTTCAGTACATGCCCGCCGAGGCGCGCAAGAACGGCATGGCCGTCACCATCGACTTCGCGGTGGACGACATCCAGGCGATGATCGAGAAGCTGGAGGCCAAGGGCGTCGCCTTCGTCGCCAAGGAGCTGGACCAGCCCTTCAACAAGCTCGCCAAGTTCCAGGATCCGGACGGCAACCTGCTCGGCTTCATCGAGCAGACGAGCTAGTTCTTCCGCACCAATGCCGATGCCCCCCACCTTTCCGTTCAGGTGGGGGGCATCGCCTATCTGGCTAGCGGAACTGGTTGCGGTTGGCCAGTTGCACCGCGGGGCACTGCGACTCGCCCGAGGGCGGGTAGAGATCGACCTTGCAGAGCTGCTCGGTCTTGTAGCTGCAGTGCTGGATCGCCTGGTGGACCGGCCTGCGCTTCCAGTGGTCCATCTGGTTCAGGTAGGTGACCCGCACGGTATGGCCTTCGTGAGGGCAGTGAAACAGGGTGAGCTTGCGTTCGCGCATCGGGTAACCGCCTCCTTCCAGGCTTCTGTACCCGGCCCGAGAGACTTGTCACACCGACTTAATATTCATTTGATAGATTGATCGCATCCAGTTCACACCTACCGGGGAATGATGATCTTATGTCAAGCCGCCATGGAGCCATACGTCGCAGCGCGCGCGCGATCGCGTCCATCGGGGCCGCCTACCTGATCATGGCGGCCCCGGCCGGCGCGCGCGCACCGGAGCTGAAGGCCGCCCAGGCGATCGCCCGGGCGCAGGCCGCGCTCAAGGCCAAGCAGGTCCATCCTGCCATCGAGATCCTCGCGATCCAGATCGGCAAGCCCACCTTCCGCTCGGACCCCGCCGCTCCCGCCCTCTTGATGATGCTCGCAGAGACCTCCGAGGTCTACGTCCAGGGGATCAACGACCGCTACTGGAAGCGATCGCGGCTCGATCCCAGGAGCCCCAGCTGGCTGCCCTATCTTCGCAAGGAGCAGCGCTGGGCGGCCCAGCGCTACGCCTCCTTCCAGTACTTCGACCCGCGCGGGCGCTACCGCTCGGACGGCGTCGCCTACAAGCTGCTGGTCAATCGCTTCCCCCGCCACCCCCTGGCCGAAGAGGCCGCCTGGCGCCTCATCCCGCGCGAGGACGACGGCGAGCACGACCTGAGCGTGGACCCCGCGCTGATCGACGCCAGCCGCCACGAGCGGTTCCTCAAGCAATACCCCAGGAGCAAGTACCGGCTCGCCGCCAAGCTCGCCATCGGATGGGATTACCTGTACGCCTCGGGCTTCACCTGGGGCGCGCCCGATCGCAGGCGGTTCGAGAAGGGCCAGCGCATCCTCCAGGGGATCATCAAGGAGGCGCCCCAGTCCCCCGAGGCCCAGAAAGCCCGGCGCTTCCTCGACAAGGCGAAGAACCCCTGGCACTAGGGGAGAGCCTCCGGTTGGACAAGCGAGGGATTGCGGGGGAAAATGGTCACGGATCGTTTTCCCCCCTTCCTGTTGCGCCGAGAGAGGACCCGCCGGGCATGCCGACCTCCACCCCGTTGAGCTGGGATCAGTTTCTCGCCGAGGCGGCGCGCCACACCCCCGAGACCTTCGGCCTGAGCGAGCTGACGGCCCTGGTTGAGAGGCTCGTCCTCACCCCCGACCTCTTCGAGGGCCGGATTCAGTTCTGCCCGGACGCCTACGCCCGCAACCTCCTGTTCAAGAACGACCTCTTCGAGGCGGTCTGCATGTGCTGGCAGGACGACCAGCGCACCAGCGTCCACAACCACGGCCGATCCTTCGGGATGGTGGTGATCGTCGAGGGCCGCATGCGCGAGGAGATCTTCCGCCGGGTCGAGGGCGATCGCCTCGCCCTGGCCCACACCCGCGACCTGCAGCCGGACTCCGGCATCGCCGGAGCCCCGGTCGAGATGATCCACCGCCTGGGCAACGCCGGCGGCCCCGGCTCGCGCCTCGTCTCGCTGCACTTCTACGCCGGCCCCCTCGACGAGATGGACGTCTTCGACCTGGAGACCGGCACGGCCTACCGCAAGCCCATGCGCTACCTCAGCGACGGCGACCTGCCGCCGACGAGCTGACCGCCCGATTCCCCGGGAGGTTGCTTGCGATCACGCAATGGACTAACATTTAGTTAGTTCACACAGAAGGAGGCCTCCCCATGGCGAACATCGCCCCCAGCATCACCGAGCGCTTCGGCAAGACCCCCCTGGTCGAGCTCAAGAAGCTCCAGACCGGCACGCGCGCCCGCGTCGTGGGCAAGGTCGAGTTCTACAACCCCTCCAGCTCGGTCAAGGACCGCATCGGGATCGCGATGGTCGCCGACGCCGAGGCCAAGGGCCTGATCGCTCCCGGCCGCACGACCCTCATCGAGCCGACGAGCGGGAACACCGGCGTGGCCCTCGCCATGGTGGCCGCGGCCAAAGGCTACAAGCTCGTCCTGACCATGCCCGAGACCATGTCCCTGGAGCGCCGGGCGCTGCTCAAGGCCTACGGGGCGCAGCTCGTCCTGACCGAGGGCGCCAAGGGCATGAAGGGCGCCATCGCCGCGGCCGAGGAGCTGCTCGCCGGGACCCCGGACGCCCACATTCTCGGCCAGTTCGACAACCCCTCGAATCCCAGGATCCACGAGGAGACGACCGCCCGCGAGATCTGGGAGGACACCGACGGCCAGGTCGACTACGTGATCTCGGGCGTCGGCACCGGCGGCACCATCACCGGCATCTACCGCGCCCTGCACCCTCTCAAGGCCGGCCTGCGCTACGTCGCCGTCGAGCCCTCCGAGAGCCCCGTCCTCGCGGGCGGAGCCTCCGGCACCCACAAGATCGCGGGCATCGGGGCGGGCTTCGTCCCCGGCGTCTTCGACCAGACCCTGCTTGCGGGCTTGCGCGATCGCTCGCTTGGCGAGATCATGGGGGTCTCCTCGGCGGATGCCATGGAAGTCGCTCGTCGCGTCTCGCGCGAGGAGGGCATCCTGGTCGGCATCTCGAGCGGGGCGGCCGTCGCGGCGGCGCTCGAGCTCGCTCGGCGCCCCGAGGCCGAAGGCAAGCTCATCGTCGTGGTCCTCCCCAGTTGCGGCGAGCGGTATCTCAGCACGCCGCTCTACAACTTCGAGGCCACCGGCGCAACGACAGGAAAGTAACCAAGGCGTGGCACCCCGGCTCATCGAAAACATCCGCACCGTCCTCGAGAAGGATCCCGCCGCCAAGCACTGGCTCGAGGTCCTCCTCTGCTACCCCTCGATTCACGTCCAGCTGTTCCATCGCCTGGCGCATCCCCTCTACCGCGCCGGCGTGCCGATCCTGCCGCGCCTGCTCATGCAGGTCGCCCGCTTCTTGACCGGCGTCGAGATCCACCCCGGCGCCCGCCTCGGGCGGCGGCTCTTCATCGACCACGGGATGGGCGTGGTGATCGGCGAGACCGCGGTCGTCGGCGACGACTGCGTCATCTTCCACCAGGTGACCCTCGGGGGGACCGGCAAGGACACCGGCAAGCGCCACCCCACGCTCGCAGACGACGTCGTCGTGGGCGCGGGGGCCGCGATCCTCGGCAACATCAGAGTGGGCAACCATTCCAGGATCGGCGCCAACTCGGTGGTGCTGCGCGACGTGCCCGACCATGCCACCGTGGTCGGCATTCCGGGCCGCGTGGTGGTCATCAAGGGGCAGCCCGTCGCGCAGCCGAGCACCACCACGCCCCAGGAGTTCGAGGACTTCATCCACGGAGCGGGAATCTAGCGCCTTTCGCCGCTTGCCGCCCTGGCGTTCTCAAGCTACGATTGACTATTCGTCTACCCCACCTTGGAGTAAAACATGAACCATCTGCGTCCCGTGAGTTTCGCCGCCGCGTTCGCGTTGTCCGTCGCCCTGTGTGCTCCGGCCTTCGCCAGCCTCGCCTCCGACACCTTCAAGGACGTCCCCGACGGCCACTGGGCCGAGCAGGGCGTGGCCGACGTTGCCGTCAAGCGCGACCTGATGCGCGGATACGCCGACGGCACCTTCCGCGGCGACAAGCCCTTCACCCGCGCCCAGTTCGCCGACAGCCTCGCCAACCTCCTCAAGGAGTTCGAGACCCTCTCGAAGACGTCGTGGCGCCCCAAGACCACCTCGATCAACGTCTACGCCGACGTGCCCCCCGGCGGCGAGCGCGAGAAGGTGCTGTCGCTTGCCAACGACTACGGCCTTTTCGAGGGCGTCCCGGGGATCACCCCCGACTCGTTCGGCATGGAGCGCACCGTCACCCGCTACGAGATGGCCAAGATCATCGACAACCTCATGCGCCTCGCCGAGGCCAAGGACGTCGTCCGGCCGCGCGCGGGCAACAAGTTCACCTTCAAGGACCTGGACGAGCGGGCCTGGGCCTACAACGACGTCCTGGAAGTGGCCAACCGCTACGGCGTGATGGTCGGCTTCCCCGACGGCACCTTCCGCGGCAGCGAAGAGCTGACGCGCTACCAGTACGCCCAGGCCATCTCCCAGACGGTGCCCCTCATCCGCGAGCTGATCAAGGAAACGGTCGGCGTCAAGGAAGAGGAGAGGCGCGCCGCCGAAGGCCCCTGGCGCTTCCAGGAAACGCAGCCCATCCGCCTCTCGCTCGACGGCGGCATCACCACCGGCGCCACGACGGGCAGCCTGGCCGGCGTGAGCGGGCGGTACGTGGCCTATCCGAGCGGCTTGTTCGTGATGCTCGACCCCAAGCTGCGCTTCAGCCCCGGCCTCAACCTGGACGCCGAGCTCGGCGCCTTCTGGCGGATGCCCATGGTGGGCCCCTTCCACCTCCAGCCCTACGTCGGGCCTCACCTCTACGCCCTGGGCACCGCCCCCACCACCGTGGGGCTCGGCGCCGGCATGGCGGCCTACTGGCGCACCTCCGCCGCTCCCATCGGGGTCTACCTGAAGGGCGGCGCGAACTGGGCCCTGAACAACAACAGCGGCATGCTCACGAACATGGAACTCGGCCCCGAGTTCCACTTCAACAAGAACCTGGCCCTCACCGTCGGCCTTAGCATGGCCGACTCGCCGGCCACCGCCGGCAAGACGAGCAACGTCGGCATCACCGGCGGCCTGCTGTTCAAGCTGTAGGACCAGCGGTAAAAGAGAGGGGGCGCTTCCGACGGAAGCGCCCCCTCTCTTTTACCCGGCGGCGACGGCCGACTTGAGGCTCTGGAACAGCATCGCGAGCGCGCGCTGGCTCGCGAACCACTTCACCTTCTCGCGCGGATGGCGCCCGAAGTGGAAGGACCGCACCTCGGTGCCTTGGGGCCCGCTCAGGGCCACGAAGACGTGCCCGACCTCCTCTTCGGGGGTGTTGGCGCTCGGCCCGGCGTAGCCGGTGACGCCCACCCCGTAGGTGGCACCGGTGATCCGGTGGATTCCCTCGGCCATGGCGGTCGTGACCTCGGCGCTGACGTGGGTGTGGGTCTCGATGAAAGCGGGATCGATGCCGAGGAAGCGAACCTTCTCGCTGACGGCGTAGCTGATCACGCCGCCGAGGAAGTAGTCCGAGGATCCCCCCACGTCCGTCACGCGGCTCGCGAGCAGGCCGCCGGTGCACGATTCGGCCACCGCGAGGGTCGCCCCGCGCTCCCTGAGCATCTTGCCCACCACGCCAGGCAGGGTCTCATCGTCCGAGCCGAAGTACCACTCCTCGAGCCTGCGCCGGATCTCGGCCACCACCGGCTCGAGCAGCGCGTCAGCCTCGGTTGCGGTGTCGGCCTTGGCGGTCACCCGCAAGTGGACCTCGCCATTGCCGGCGTAGGGAGCCACCGTCGGGTTCTGGCCCCCGATGAGGTCGCCGACACGGTTGGCCGCATCGGCCTCGTCGATCCCCACGAACTTCATGAGCCGCGAGCGGATGCTGCCGTGCACGAGCTTCTCGAGCTCGGGGCGGGCCCAGGTCTCCCACATCTGGCTCAGCTCGTGCGGGACCCCGGGAAAGGTCATCAGGCGCTTGTCGCCGCGCACGAGGTAGACGCCCGCGGCGGTGCCCGCGGGGTTGCGGATGAGGGCCGCGGTCGAGGGGAACACGGCGAGCTTGTGCTCACTGGGCAGCAGCTTGCGCCCCTTCTCGGCGAAGGCCTTCTCGATGCGCGAGAGGATGTCGGGCCTGAGCTCCATGCGATCGCCCACGAACGCGGCGATCACCTCGTGGGTCAGATCGTCCGCGGTGGGGCCGAGGCCCCCCGTGCAGATCACGAGGTCCGCCCGGCTCCATGCGAGCTCGAGCGCGGCCTGGATGCGCCCCGGGTTGTCGCCCACCGAGGTGACGTAGTACAGGTCGACGCCGAGCCCGGCGAGCTCCTGGGCCAGGTAGGTCGCGTTGGTGTTGACGACCTGGCCGATGAGCAGCTCGGTCCCGATGTTGAGGATCTCCGCCTTCATCTAGTAGGTCCCGAAGGTCCGATCGCCCGCGTCCCCCAGGCCGGGCACGATGTAGCCCTTCTCGTTGAGCTTCTCGTCCACCGAGACCGTCAGGATGGGGACGTCGGGATGCTTCGCATGGACGTTCTGCACGCCCTCGGGGCTCGCGATGAGGCACAGGAACTTGATGCGCTGGACCCCGCGCTTCTTGAACAGCTCGATGGTCGAGACGGCCGACCCGCCCGTGGCGAGCATGGGGTCGATGATGAGGACGGTGGTCTCGGCGGGGTAGGACTCGGGGAGCTTGACGTAGTACTCGACCGGCTGGAGGGTCTTCTCGTTGCGGTAGAGACCGATGTGGCGGACCTCGGCCTCGGGCAAGAGCTCCATGGCGGGCTCCACCATCGCGAGGCCCGCGCGCAGGATCGGCGCGATCACGACCGGGCGATCGCCCAGGGTGCGACCGGGGGCGTTGACGCCCAGCGGGGTGGGGACCTGGATGGGGTCGGTCACGAGGTCGCGGGTGGCCTCGAGCACCAGGAACTTGGCCAGCTCGCGCGCGCGCTGGCGAAAGCGGACGACCGGCGTGTCCCTGTGCCGCAGGTCGGCCAGGGCGTGGTGGACGAGGGGGTGATCGAGGATGACGAGGTTGGTGTTGGCTTCGATCGCGAGATGGACCATGGATTCCTCCGACGCGGAGCCTGGACGTCGCTTGCGCCAGGCGTCGGATTCAATCCTACACCCAGATGCGGCGCGTCTGCCAGATGTATTCCAGTCCCGAGTAGGCGGTCATCACGATGGCCGCCCACCAGAGCCAGTCGCCCCAGGGCTGGACGCCCGCGATCAAGAGGGCGATCGCGACCATCTGGAGGGTGGTCTTGACCTTGCCCGTCCAGCTCGCCGCGAGGACCACGCCCGCGTTGATGGCCGCCGTGCGCAGGCCGGTGATGAGGAACTCGCGGGTCAAAACCAGCGTCACCGCCCAGGCCGAGACGACCCCGTGGCGGGCGAGCCCCACGATGGCAGCGGTCACGAGGACCTTGTCCACCAGGGGGTCCAAAAGGGCGCCCAGGTTGGTCCTCTGGTTGAAGCGGCGGGCGACGTAGCCGTCCACCCAGTCGGTCAACGACGCGACGATGAACAGCGCGAGCGCGACCCGGTGGGTGGGCGAAACCTCGAGGAAGTAGACGAAGAAGGGCACCAGGCCCAGCCTCAAGAGCGTGATGAGGTTCGCGACGGTCATGGGCTAGTGGTCGTCCCAGACGACTTCGCCGTGGAGGTCGTAGGGCTCGGCCTTGGTGATGCGGACGTTGACCAGGTCGCCGGGGAAGGCGGGGAAGGTGGTCGTCGCGTAGGTCGTGCCGTCGATCTCGGGGGCGTCGCGGTGGGTACGGCCCACCAGGCGCCCGGTCTCGACCTCGATGCCCTCGACCAGCATGGGGATGACCTTGCCGACCAGGCCCTCGTGGATTTCAAGGGTGACGGCCTGCTGGGCCTCCATCACCGCGTCGCGGCGCGCCTCCTTGATGGCGTCGGGCACCTGGTCGGGCATCTCGTGGCCGGCGGTGCCGATCTGGGGCGAGTAGGCGAAGGCGCCGACCCGGTCCAGCTTGAAGGTGCGGATGAAGTCCAGCATGTGCTGGAAGTGCTCCTCGGTCTCGCCGGGGAAGCCCGTGATGAAGGTGGTGCGGATGACCAGACCCGGCAGCTTCTCGCGCATGCGGTTGATGAGGGTCTCCACCGGCTCGTGGCGGGGCCGGCGCATGGCGCGAAGCATGTCCGGGTGGGAGTGCTGGAGGGGCATGTCGAGGTAGGGCACGACCTTGGGCAGGCGCGCCATGGTCTCGAGCAGCTCGTCGGACATGTAGTTGGGGTAGGCGTAGAGCACGCGCACCCAGGTCAGGTCCTCGATCTCGTTCAGCGCCTCGAGCAGGCGCGGCAGGAGGTACTGGCGGCTGTGCTCGTGGCCGTAGCGGGTCGTGTCCTCGGCGATGAGCACCAGCTCTCGCACGCCGCCCTCGACCAGCATGCGGGCCTCGTCGAGGATGTTCTCCATGGGGCGCGAGGCGTAGCGGCCGCGCAGGCTCGGGATGATGCAGAAGCTGCAGGCGTGGTCGCAGCCCTCGGAGACCTTGAGGTAGGCCGAGGGGCCGATCGAGGTCAAGAGGCGGGGCAACAGGGTCTGGACGGGGGCCTTGGCCTTGGGCTGCACCTCGGTGAAGCGCTCGCCGGCCTCGACCCGCTTGACCACGTCCACGATCTGGTGGAACTCGGAGGTGCCGATGGCCGCGCTGATCTCGGGCATCTCCTCCATGAGCTCCGCCAGCTCGCCCTGGGCGCGCTGCGCGAGGCAGCCCGTGACGATCAGCTTCTTGTTGAGGGTGCCGAGCTCCATGATGGTCTGGATCGACTCCCGCTGAGACGCCTCGATGAACGAGCACGTGTTGAGCAGCAGGATGTCGGCCTCGGTCTCTTCCGAGACGACCTCGTAGCCGTCCTGCGCGAGCAGGCCCAGCATGTTTTCGGTGTCGACCGTGTTCTTTGAGCAGCCGAGGCTGACGATTCCGACCTTGGAGGCCACGGGATGTTTCTCCTATTGGATGCCGGCGCCGAGGACGATGTCGCTGATGGGGGGCGCCTGACCGGGGGTAGAGGTGTAGGACACGGCGCTCAGGCGGTCGGATCCCTGCTGATTGAGCTGGCCACCGACCATGCCGAAGTAGCCGAGCCGGTTCTGAAGGGAGACCCACAGCTCGGTGCCCGCGGCGTTGACCGCGATCGACTGGGGCTGGGTGGCGTCTGTCACCCGATCGTTGACAGGGACCGTCGACTTGGCGTTGGTCTCGAGGTTGATGACCTGGACCAGGCCGCTGGGCCGGCCCGCCGCAGCGGCCGCTTGGGGCAGGGTGACGTAGGCCATCTTGCCGTCGTCGGTGATGGCGACGTCGTAGCCCTTGTCGTTCAGCGGGATGGAGCTGTCGAACGTGAAGTTCTCGAGGTTGACCTTCCAGAGCTGGCTCGCCCCGCGATCGGCGAGGTACATGCGCTTGCCGTCGGGGGAGATGGCGCCCCGCCAGAGGTTGACCGATCCCGGGATGGTCAACACCGAGCCCAGGCTGCCGTCGTTGTTGATCTTGATGATCTCGCAGTCGGTCGAGCCGGTCGCCGGTGTGTCCGAGAAGACGTAGGCGGCGAGGTTGGCGGCGGCGAAGTCCTTGGTCATCGGGTAGGTGACCACCCCGCGCGGCTTGAAGGTGGCGCTGAAGGGGGTGAAGGTCTTGTTGATCGCGTTGGTCTGGGCGTTGATGCGCGTGACGGTGCGATCGCCGTAGCTGGTGACGTAGACGTACTGCTTGTTCTGGTCGCGCGCGGTGGTGGAGGGGTTCTTCTCGGGCGGGGTGACGGCCACCCCCGAGGGGCGCGAGCCGGCCTGGATGGCCTGGACCTGCTTGCGGCTGCGCAGGTCGACGAACGAGACGGTGCCGTCGTTCTCGTTGGCGGTGTAGAGGTACTCGAGGTCGGGGCGCGGGTTGATGGCGAGGCTCACGGGGGCCTGGCCCACCTCGATGACGCCCACGGGACGCTTGTCGCTGACGCTCACGACCGCCACCGCGTTGTCGGCCGGCATGCTGGCGTAGGCGAGCAGGCTGGGCCGGTCGTTGGGCGACACGGGCGAGCTGAACAGCGAGCAACCGGAAAGCCCCAGTGACAGCGCTAAGCCGAGCCAGACGTTTCGATGGTGCTGCATCCTCGGGGCTTCCTCCATAGAGCGCATGCGTCGCCCTGCGCCGGGCAACCATGATACCAGACTCCCATACCCCAAGGTAGGGAAAATTAGCGCCAGGGGCGGTGATCCAGGCACCTGACCTCAGGGCAGGATCGGCTTCGCCGCAGGCCTCGGACGCGGACGCGTGGGCTTGCCCGCGGCGCTCGGGGTGTCGAAGCGACCGGTCTGGAAGGCCGGACAGTCCGCCGTCAGCGCGCAGCGCTCGCACTTGGGTTTGCGCGCCACGCAGGTGTAGCGCCCGTGCAGGATGAGCCAGTGGTGGGCCTTGGCCCAGTCGTGGCGGGGAATCAGGCGCATCAGGTCGGCCTCCACGGCCTCGGGGGTCAGGCCCTTCGAGAAGCCGAGGCGGTGCGAGACGCGAAAGACGTGGGTATCGACGGCGATGGCCGGCACGTCGAAGACGATGCTCAGCACGACGTTCGCCGTCTTGCGCCCCACCCCGGGCAGGGCCACCAGCTCCTCCATCGTGCCGGGCACCTTGCCTGCGTGCCGCTCGACCAGGAGCCTCGCGGTCGCCACGACGTTCAGCGCCTTGGTCGGCGCGAAGTTCACGCTCGCGATGAGGGGGAGGACGTCTTCACCGCTCGCCGCGGCCATGGCCTCGGGGGTCGGATAGCGCGCGAAGAGGCCCGGGGTGACCGTGTTGACCCGCTTGTCGGTGGTCTGGGCCGAGAGCATGACCGCCACGAGCAACTCGAAGTCGTTGCCGTAGCGCAGCTCGGTGACGGCCTCGGGATAGGCGGCTTTCAGGGTGTCGAGCAAGCGTTTGATCCGGGCTTTTTCCTTGGCGCTGAGGCGTTTCATTGCAGGCTCCTTTTTCAAGGGAGCATTATAGCGCGAGCCTCAGGCCTTGCCCCGGCTGCGGACCCTGCAGTGGAGGCGCCGGCACAGGGCATCGGCCTCCAGGGCGTTTAGGACCTGGCGCTTCTCGACCCAGGCGCGCCGGGCGATCGCGACCGCGTACCGCATCAGGCGCAGCTGCTCGCTCGAGTGGGCGTCGGTCGAGAGGGTGAACGAAAGCCCCGCGTCGCGCGCCGCGCGCGCCAGGTCCACGGGAAGATCCAGGCGCTCGGAGCCGTTGATCTCGAGGGCCTTGCCGTACCGCTCGGCCGCCCGCAGGACGGCGGCGAAGTCCGCCTCGTAGGCTTCGCGAGAACCGACGACGCGCCCGGTGGGGTGATTGAGGCCATCCACCTCGCGGTCCCTCAGGGCGCTCAGGAGGCGCGCGGTGTTCTGCGCCTCACCCTTGCCGCGCGTGCCCACGTGCAGCGAGGCGCCCACCCAGTCGAAGCCCCGCAAGAAGGCATCCTCGAAGTCGAGGGTTCCGTCCGGCCGGATCTCGACCTCCACCCCCTGGAGGATGCGAAAGGGCGCAAGCTCCCGGTTCAGACGCGCGATCTCGCTGCGCTGCGCAAGGGCCTTCTGCTCGGTGAGTCCGGTCGTGACCGGCAAGCCGTAAGAGTGGTCGGCGACGACGATCCAGCCGTACCCCATGGCCATGGCGGCGCGTGCCATGGCCTCGAGGGTGTCGCGCCCGTCCGAGTAGCGCGTGTGCGTGTGGCAGTCGCCCCGGACGTCCTCGATCGAAATCAGGTCGGGCAGGCGCCCCTCGGCGGCGGCCTCGATCTCGCCGGTGTCCTCCCGGATTTCGGGGGGCATCCATTCGAGGCCCAGCGCCTCGTAGATCTCCGGCTCGGTCGCGCCGCCGACGCGCGCGCCGGTGTCGAGGCGGAAGATGCCGTACTCGTTGACCTTGTAGCCCTTCGCGATCGCGATGGTCCGAAGGTGGATGTTGTGCTGCTTGGAGCCGGTGAAGTACTGGAGCGCCGCTCCCCAGGTCTCGGGGGGAACCACCCGGACGTCGACCTGGAGCTGAGCGTGGGTCAGGACGGTGGACTTGGTCGGGCCTCTGAGCAGGACCTCCTGGACCGGAGGCAAGGTCGAGAGGTGATCGAAGACGTCCTCCGGATCGCGCGACGCGACCAGCAGGTCGATGTCGCCGATGGTCTCCTTGCGGCGGCGGATGCTGCCGGCGGGCTCCACCGCTTCCACGGCGGGGTGCGCCCGCAGCATCTCGGCCATGGCGTCCGCCAGGGGCCAGGCGACGAAGAGGGGCAGGCGCTGCGTGCGCTGAGTGACGCGACGGGCCTCCTTGAGGACCTGCTCCTCGGAGCGAGCGCCCATGCCCGGCAGCTCCTGGAGCTGGTGGACTTCCGCCGCGTGGATGAGCTCCGTGACGCTCTTGATCTTGAGCCGCTCCGCGATCAGCTTCGAGCGCTTGGGCCCCAGCCCCGGCACCTGGGTGAGGGCGATCGCGCCCGCCGGAACCGCCTGCTCGAGCTCGCTCAGGTACGCGCTCTTGCCGTGCTGGAGGAAGTCCGCGATCTTGGCTGCGATGGACTCCCCGACCCCGTGGATCTCCTCGAGGCGCCCCTCGCGCCAGAGGTCGGCGACGTCCTCGCCCATGGCCCCGATGGTGCGCGCGGCGGTCTGGTACGCTCCGACCCTGAAGCGATCGGCCCCCTGCAACTCGAGCAGGACGGCGATCCGCGAGAGCAGGGCAGCCACTTCGGCGTTGCGCATGACAAGACCCTCCCACGCCCATTTTGGGGGCACGGGAGGGTCGTTGCAACCAGTGTCTAGGTGGTGGGAAACCTGAAGAGCCTCAAGGCGTTCTCGGTCGAACGCTCCGCGATGTCCACGAGTCCCACCCCGTGCACCTCGGCGAGCGCCTCGGCGATCTTCACGACGAAGGCAGGCTCGTTACGCTTGCCCCGGTGAGGCGGTGGCGCCAGGTAGGGCGCATCCGTCTCGATGAGCGTCCGATCCAGCGGCACCACCTTCGCGGTCGCGCGCAGCTCCTCGCTCTTCTTGAAGGTCACCACCCCGCTGAACGAGATGTGGAAGCCCATCTCGAGCGTCGCCTGCGCGAGCGCGGTGGAGCCGGTGAAGCAATGGATGACCCCGTGAGTCGCCCCCTCTTCCTTCAGGATGGCGACGGTGTCCTCCTCGGCGTCCCGGGTGTGGACGATGACGGGCAGCCCAAGCTCCTTGGCCAGGCGCAGCTGCTCGCGAAAGGCGCGGTGCTGCGCCTCGCGGCTGCCGTGGTCGTAGTAGTAATCGAGCCCGATCTCGCCGATGGCGAGCACCTTTGGGTGCGCCGCGAGGGCCTTGAGGCGCTCGTACGACGCATCGTCCCAGCTGTCCGCCTCGTGCGGGTGGATGCCCACCGCGGCGAACACGTGAGCGTAGCGCTCGGCCACGGCCAGCACGGCGGGCATCTCCGCCCAGGTGGATCCCGGGTTCAGCATCCACTCCACCCCGGCGTCTTGCGCCCGCTGGACGGCCCGCTCGATCTCGAGCCAGGAGTCCTCGAGCGACAGCTCGCCCTCGACCCACCCGGGCAGCATGTCCAGGTGGCAGTGCGAGTCGATGAAGCGCACGGCCTAGCCCTTCTTCTTCGCGCCGGCGAGCTCCGCGCCGATGCGGGGGTAGATGGGGCCGAGCTTGTTGGTGACCGTCCCCTCGGCGAGCCCCCCCCAGGCGAGATCCGACCAGCGCTGGGCCGAGAGAGGCGCCTCGATGCCGAGCTGCTCCCAGATCTTGGCAGCCAGCGTCGGGATGTAAGGGGAGGCGAGGGTGGCCGCGATACGCAGGGCCTCGAGCACCGCGTACAGGACGCCGCCGAGCTTCTCGGTCTCGCCGTTCTTGGCCAGGGCCCAGGGCGCGGTCGAGTCGATGTACTTGTTCACCGCATCCAGCAGGCCCCAGACCGAGGCGATCGCCTCTTCGATGGCCATCTCGTCCATCCGGGCGACGACGGTCGCGAGCGTCTCCTCGACGCGGCCGGGCAGATCGCCCTCGATCTCGGGGAAGCGCGGGCTGACCTTGCCCTCGAAGTTCTTCTCGAGGATGGTCAGGGTGCGGTTGAGGGCGTTGCCCAGGTTGTTGGCGAGATCCGCGTTGACGCGGGCCTCGAAGGCTTCGTAGGTGAAGTCGCCGTCGCGGCCGAACGAGACCTCGCGCAGCAGGTAGTAGCGGATGGCGTCGGCGCCGTACTCTTCGGCGAAGGCCTTGGGCTCGACGACGTTGCCGATGGTCTTGGACATCTTGAGGCCGGCCATGTTGACAAAGCCGTGCCCGAAGATCTGGCGGGGCAGGGGCAGGTCGAGCGCCATCAGGAGCGCGGGCCAGATGATGGCGTGGAACTTGGTGATGTCCTTGCCGACCAGGTGGAGCTCGGCGGGCCACCACTGGTTGAAGCGCGCCATGTCGGTGTCGTAGCCGATCCCCGTCAGGTAGTTGGACAGGGCGTCGATCCAGACGTAGATGACCTGCGACTCGTCGCCGGGCACCGGGATCCCCCAGCGCACGTTCTGGCGCGAGACCGAGATGTCGGGGAAGGTCTCGAGCAGGTTTAACAGCTCGTTGCGGCGCGCCTCGGGCTGCAGGAACCCGGCGTTCTGCTCGATGTGGGTCCGGATCCGGTCACGGTAGTTCGAGAGCTTGAAGACGTAGTTCTCCTCGCTGGACCACTCGACCGGCTGCTGGTGCTGAGGGCAGATCTTGTCCTCGGGCAGGTCGCGCTCGTTCTTGAACTCCTCGCAGCCCTTGCAGTACCAGCCCTCGTACTTGGCCTTGAAGATGTCGCCCTTGTCCACCAGGCGCTTGAAGATGCGCTGGACCGCTGCGCGGTGCGCGGGATCGCTGGTGCGGATGAAGCCGTCGTAGCTGACATTGAGGGCCGCCCAGACCTCCTTGGCCTTGGCCGCGATGTCGTCCACGAAGGCCTGGGGCGAGACGCCGGCGGCATCCGCGGCCTTCTCGATCTTGTTGCCGTGCTCGTCGAGCCCGGTCAGGAAGAAGACCTCCTCGCCGCGCAGCCGGCGGTAGCGCGCGAGGGCATCGGCGGCGATCTTCTCGTAGGCGTGCCCGATATGGGGGGGCGCGTTGCCGTAGTCGATCGCCGTGGTGATGTAGTACTTCTTCGAGGTCATTCCAAAAATCTCCTACTGGCGCTCAAGCCGCGTGAAACGGACGTTTCAGGTTAGCAGATCGGCGGAGATTCAGCAACCGACCTTACCCTGTGCTTGACACGGATTTAAAGCTTGCTATACTGAAAAAGTCAGCGGTTCGCGCCGCGACGCGGCCAGGTAGCTCAGTTGGTAGAGCACGAGACTGAAAATCCCGGTGTCGGCAGTTCGATTCTGCCCCTGGCCACTAAATAACAAAGAAGCGGGTTTCGGCGATTTGGCCGAAGCCCGCTTCTTTCTCCATTCCTGCTTCTTTCCTATCGCCGACTCAACCAGCGTGTTGCGCATGGCCGCCTTCTCGTTCCCCTTCCCTGATCCAAACTTGGTATACTGCCGACACGTCGGCTCGCTTGCACCTTGGCAGGCGTTGGGCCGCTTCACCCTGCGTTTGGATGCCTCGCTTGCGGAACCGGGAGGACCCATGGCCTACGATCTCACGCCCATGAACGCCCCACGGGCGACCGGCGCCCTCCTCGACCTCATGGCTCGTCTCCTCGAAAATCCCCTCACCGGCCCCCTCCTCGCCAGACCTCAGCTGGACGGCATGGGCCTCTCTCGGCTCCGGGAAATGCCCATCGCCGAGCCGATCCCTGCCGTTCACCCCCTCTTTGAGAGCCTTCCTCCGACCCTTGCCGAGCCCGCCCCGTTCACCGTACCCGACTCCCCCTTCGAGGGTCTGGGCTTTCGCTTCGAGACCGCGGCGGACTTCGCGGAGGCCTACCGCTCCGGGGCCACTACTCCCCTCGAGGTGGCGGAGCGCCTCTTGAACCAGTCCCGGGAGCTCGATCGGCTCGATCCTCCCATGCGTCTCCTCATCGCCCAGGACGCCGACGACCTGCTCTCCCAGGCCCGCGCGTCGACGGAGCGTTACCGGATCGGATCGCCGCTCGGCGCCCTGGACGGTGTGCCCGTGGCCATCAAGGACGAGGTCGACCAGGTCCCTTATCCCACCACGGCGGGAACCCGCTTCCTCGGCAAGGAGCCCGCAGTCCGGGACGCAGAAACCGTCGCCCGCTTCCGGGCGGCTGGAGCCCTCCTCATCGGGAAGGCCAACATGCATGAGATCGGTCTGGGCGTGAGCGGCATCAATCCCCACCACGGCACTCCCCGCAACCCCTACGATCCGATGCGGATTCCCGGAGGGTCCTCGGGGGGCTCGGCAGCGGCGGTGGCCGCGGGGCTCAGTCCCCTTGCCCTCGGCGCCGATGCCGGAGGATCGATCCGGATTCCTGCGGGCCTCTGCGGTGTCGTCGGCCTCAAACCGACCTTCGGCCGCGTCAGCGAGGATGGAGCCGCCCCCATCTGCTGGAGCGTCGCCCACCTGGGTCCTTTCGGTGCGACTGCCCGCGACGCGGCGCTGGGCTATCTTGTCATGGCGGGGCCTGACGTGAAGGACCCCAACACCCACTTTCAGCCCTCGCCCCACCTCCGGGGCTTCGAGACCCGCGATCTCCGGGGCATCCGGCTCGGATTCTACCGGGACTGGTTCGAGGACGCCCAGGCCCCGGTGGTCGAGGCATGCCGCCAAATGCTGGAGATCCTGCGGGATGCCGGAGCGGAGATCGTCGAGGTGGAGATCCCGGAGCTCGGGCTCTTGCGACTGGTCCACAGCATCACCACCGTCGCCGAGATGCTGGCGGCCCATCAGGGCTACTACGAGCGGCATCCGGAGGCATTCGGGCACGAGGTCCGGGTGAACTTCGCACTGTTGCGCCAAGTGCGCTCGGACGACTACCTCCTGGTTCAGCGCCACCGGGCGCGGCTGCATCGGCAAGTGATGGCCGTCATGGGAACGATCGACGGCCTGGTGACTCCCGCGACAGCCTGTACCGCCCGCCCCATCGCCGCAGGTGCCCTGCGCTACGGGGAGTCCAACCTGCCGCTGATGAGCGAGCTGATGCGCTACATGCCGCTCGCGAACCTGACGGGACTGCCGGCGATCGTCTTCCCAGCGGGCTACGATCCAGATGGCTTGCCGATCGGGCTTCAGGTGATCGGCCGAGCATGGGAGGAAGCCTTCCTCTTGCGCGTGGCCCATGTGGCCGAGCGGCATGTCGAGCGCCATGCCCCCCGGATCCATCACCGCCTCCTGAATGCTCAGCCTTCCCTCAGGCCGATCTACCGCTGAGGATAGGGTCGGGAGTGAGGTAGCCAAACAGGAAAGGGGGACGCACCGCACGGTGCGTCCCCCCTTGTGCCCCGATTGAGACGAATTTCAGGCCAGGACAGACACGACCTCGAAGCGATGAACGTCGATGTAGCCCCGATCCGTGAGCTTGAGCTCTGGAATGACCGATAGCGCCAGGAAGGCAAGAGTCATGTAGGGATGATCGACCGTGATTCCGAGCGCCTCGCGGGTCTTTGCCTGGAGCACCTCGATGCGATCGGCCACCCAGGGCATTGGCTGATCCGACATGATGCCGGCAATGGGCAGGGGAAGCAGCTCGACGACCTGGCCATCCTTTACTGCGCAGAGGCCGCCCTGGCTTTGAACCAGTGCCTCGACCGCCGCGCGCATGTCGGCATCGTTGGTGCCCATCACCACCAGGTTGTGCGCGTCGTGGGCGACGGTGCTTGCGATCGCCCCCCCGCGGATCCCGAAGCCCTCCACGAAGCCCACCCCGATGTTGCCGGTGGCGTGGTGACGCTCGACCACTGCGATCTTGGCGATGTCCTGGCTAGGATCCGGTAAAACCTCGCCGTGGCGCGCCGGCAAGTCCCGCTCGAGGGCATGCGACCAGCACTGCCCCGGCACGACGCCGATCACCCGGGCGCGCACCGAATCCGCTTCGATGGGCGCCGGAACGCGGAACGAGCAGGCATCCAGTTGAGCCACGCGCATCGTGTCGGTCACCTCGGCCGGCGCAACGCCTTCCGAGCAGAAGAGAGGCCGGCCCTGTCGGGCCACGACCCGGCCACTCTTGATGACCGTATCGATCCGGAGGTTCTCGAAGCCGTCGGCGAGGACGATATCGGCCTGCCAACCCGGCGCGATGGCGCCCACGCGATCGAGCTGGAAGTAGCGCGCGCAGTTGATCGTCGCGAGCTTGACCGCGAGCACCGGGTCCATGCCGTGGGCGATCGCCTTGCGCACGGCGTTATCGATGTGGCCGTGGTGCAGCAAGTCGTCCGCGTGCCGATCGTCGGTGACGAACATGCAGCGCTCCTGGCTGGTGGGCGTGACGGCTCCCAGCAGGTCCACCAGGTTCCGCGCGATGGACCCCTCCCGGATCATGACGTGCACGCCCAGGCGCAGCTTTTCCATGGCTTCCTCGACGGTTCGGCACTCGTGGTCGCTCGAAATACCGGCGGCCACGTAGGCGCAGAGGTCCTTCCCGGTCAGATCCGGCGCATGGCCATCGACCAGCAGGTTGGTGAAACCGAGCTTCGCCATCACCTCGGGGTCCTGGTGGAGCACCCCCGGGAAGTTCATCATCTCACCCATGCCGAGCACCTGGGGCTTGGCCAGGAGGGGCCCCAGGTCCGTGCTCTTGAGGACGGTCTTCGCCGACTCGAAGGGGGAAGCCGGTACGCACGACGGAAGCATCATGTACACGTCGAGGGGAAGGCGCGCCGCGTCGTCGAGCATGAAGGCGAGGCCGGGCAAGCCGCAGACGTTCGCGATCTCATGGGCATCGATGATGACGCAGGTGGTGCCGTGCGGCACCACCGCCTGGGCGAACTGGCCAGGCGAGCACATGCTCGACTCGATGTGCACGTGACCGTCCAGGAAACCAGGCATGACCAGGGCCCCGGCGGCATCGATGACTTCACGGCCCTCGTACCCCGAGCCCACTCCTGCGATGCGATCGCCGATGATGGCGACATCCGCGGCGTACACCTCGCCGGTCAGGACATTGACCACGCGGCCGCCCCTGATCACAAGGTCTGCGGGGTGGTTGCCGCGTGCGGCGGCGATGAGCGTGGTCAACTCCATCATGTTCTCCTTCGGTGAGCGCAGGGGATCGGCTCCTTACATTGTGCCCCCATCGAGCGAGATTTCGCTCCCCTGGCTGACCTCCCTAGCGTCCTCTTGGCGAAGGGGCTGCCCTTGCTTGGATGCAGCCCCTTCGGTTGGGAAACGAGCTTCGCGAGCGCGAGGTGCCTAAGCGTTACAACTGCGATGAGATTTACTGTTCTCCGCCTTCGAGATGCTTGGCGATCCGCTCACATCGCACACACCTGGCGCTCAGGCCTTCGGCATGGGCATTGCCCCGAGGCTTGCACTCGGCGCAGTTCTCGATGACATCCAGGAGCAAGAACCGCTGACGGGAGATGGTGGTGGTCGCCTTATCGAGCTCGCCCGCCATTGTCAGCAGGGACTCTTGCAGCGTACCGACGGCCGCCATCATCCGAGCCTGCACGTCCAAGAGTTGGCGCTCGAACTCGGCCTGCAAGTGCTGCAAGCGGGCGGAAAGTTCTTGTTGGTCGATCGGATCCACAGGGCTACCTCAAGTCGTCTGGTCAGAGGGGTGAACATCTGAATCACCGCAATTCCGCAGTCACGTCATCCTGGAACTTCTAGCGCGAAACGGCCTTGCGCCCAACTCGCATGGCGATTGGCCAGCTGACCCGCCTCACGCGATCCGGTTCGCCCCACTTCGCCGCAAGCTCTGCCTCGATCAGACTCACCGGATCGACTCCTTCGAGTTCCTGGAAGCGTTGCGTCGCCGACCAGCTGCGGAGATAGCCCATCAGGCTCGCAAAGGTCCAGTCGACCTCCAGCTTCAGGGCAGGCGGCTCCAGCTCCTCGAAAGGCCAAGGCAAGGTACGGTAGCCGGCTTCTAGCACCTGTCGCTCGGGAGGCCAGTAAGGGCCCACCGTTTGATGATAGAACCGCTCAAGGATTTCGTTGAGCCCCTCGGCCATCTCGAACTGGCCGTAGCACCAGGCCGCGATCACGCCGCCAGGCTTCAGCACGCGCTCGGCCTCCTGGAAGAAGCGCTCCGCGTCGAACCAGTGAAGGGCCTGGGCCACGGTCAGCAGATCGACGCTCGCATCCGGCAGGCTACAGGCCTCGGCGGGCTCGCATGCATAGGTGATGTTGGGGCGCGCTTCGGCGTGCGAGATCTGGTCGGCGCTGGCGTCGGTGGCATGGACACGCGCGAATCGCGAGGCCAGGCTTACAGCAGCCTGACCACTGCCGGTGGCGCAATCCCAAGCCAGGGCGTGGGCGGGCGCCACCTCGGAGAGCCAGTCGAACAATCGCTCGGGATAGCGCGGGCGGTAGGTCGCGTAGGCGGCCGCAATACCGGAAAAATGATCCTTGAAGCTCACGACCTACCTTGCGGGTTATGGGCGAGCGAGAAGCTCCCCGGTGTAGGCATCCACGACGAACGTGCCGAGCCGGCTCTGAGCGTATCCCCCGCCGTAATAGGGCTGATCGTAGGGATAGGGCGCAGAAGTGGGCGACGGATACGGCATCTTACCACGGTAAACCGGCTGCGGGCTTCCCTGCGGGCTTTGAAAAGAGAGGGTGTTGTCGATCTCGTAGACGGCGCCGCCGTCATCTCCGGCGCGCAGCGCGACCTTCACGCCGAAGGGCCCCATGTTGAGTCCATTCTGGGCGCAGATGTCCAGGACCTTCGAGAGCGAGAGCGCACGTCCGAAGTCGAAGGTTTCGATGGCCGTCGCCTTGAGGGTTTCGGGTGCGAGAAGCTGATTTGTGCCGGTCAGGGCCAACGTCAGGTACTGCGTCTCGAAGCGCGACGGCACCTCGACGCCCTGGGCTGCGTAGGAGGCGCTCGACTGATCGGCTGGCACGACCTCGGGGCTCGCCGAGGCTGCAGGAGCGACCTTGTAGCTCACGGCGTACGTGAAGTACCAGGTTCCGTCCTTCGCGATCCGCCCGGAAGACCCGACCTGATCGGCCCAGGACTTGACCATGCGCGCTTCCCCGTAGTGCAGGGAAACGTAGCGCTGGACCTGGTGATACGCGTCGTAGAGGCTCGGGCCGCTCGCCATGTCGGGGGCCGCGATGGACATCCCCATGTCGTAGGGCCCCGGCGCCGCTATCATCCCCGGCGAAGGCGAGGGCCCGAAGCACCCCGCCAGCGAGAGGGCGAGGAGCGGCAGTAGGGCGTGGAAAGGCTTGAAACGCATCGAGGATGCCTCCTGCTATTGCGGGACACGGACCGAGCAAGGAACTAACATTACTATGATAATATTATACACAATTGAAAGCCAGTTCTATCCGGCGGATCCCGCCGATTTCGAACAAAAAAGATGATGCAATACAACTTCTCCTCAAGCTTAAATCGAACTTAAGAAACATTCCGCCCGCGTACGCGATGAACCAAGTGCACCCGCTTGGAGGTTTCTCGATGATCCGCATGCGCGCCACCCTCAATCGCTCCCTGCTCTTGCTCGCGCTCGTCCTGACGGGCTGCGGTACCCAGGCCGGTCTGCTGCCGCAGCGAAGCGACAGCGCCGGCGTTGCCGCCCTCAGCGCGAGCAAGGCCGCGCAGCTGCCCATGGAGAACTTCACCCGCGTCAACGCGGGCCTGTACCGCGGCGGCATCCCGACCGACGAGGACATGAAGGGCCTCAAGGCACTGGGCATCAAGACAGTCGTCAACCTGATGGGTGGCGCGGGCGACGCCCAGGAGCGCGCCATGGTGGCGCACGAGAAGGAAGTCGCCGCCAAGCTCGGGCTCACGTTCGTCAACCTCGCCATCCCGTTCAACGTGGACGTGCCGGAAACCATGGTGAAGCAGTGGCTCCAGCTGGCTCAGGCTTCGGACGCGCAGCCCGTCTACATCCATTGCCGGCACGGGCGCGATCGCACCGGCATGATGGTCGGCGCCTACCGCATCGCCAACGACGGCTATTCCGGAGAGCAGGCGCTCGACGAGATGAAGACCTTCGGCTTCAAGCCCGAGCGCTATCCCACCTTCGCCAAGTTCGTGCTGAACTTCAAGCCCACCCCCTCGAGCGGCCGGGTGGCACTCGCCAACTAGCCCTTCCACGATCTCGGACCGGCCGAACCCCTCGTAAGGAGCTGACCGGGCTTCCTTTCCATCGCCTGTTCGAGATGCTAGGATGGCGTGGCTACTCGCTCTTGCGCAAGCAATACCCCGAAAGGCCGCATGTCATCGCTGAGCCGCCTCGTCCATGCCCTGCTAAACGTCAACGTCACGTCATCGGACGGTCAATCCCGGCGCCTTCGCAAGGTGAGCGTCAATGCCACCCTCGTCCTGGGGGCCGCCTGCGCCGCGATCTGGGCGATCGCCTTCGCCGGTCTCGGCGCCTGGTGGCTGGCATGCGTCGATCTGGGCATGGCCCTGCTATATGCGATCCTGCTCGCGGGCATTCACCGCTTCAAGCGCATCGAGCCTTTCCGTAGCCTGGCGCTCGGCATGCTCCTGGTGGCCAGTCTCGCCCACCACATGATCCTCGGCGGCTTCGCCGGCTCGGGCAGCTCCATTTTGTTCGCCTTCCTCACTCCCGCCAGCGCGCTCATCACCTATCGGGCAAAGGATGCCTGGCCGTGGTTCGTCGCCTTTCTGGGGGTGCTGGTCCTGGCGGCGCTGACGGACAAGCGCTTCGCTCCTCTCGGCCACATCGACTCCCAGGTCGTGTTGAGCTGGACCACCGCCGCGGCGATCGCGAGCTTCACCGTCATGCTCTTCGGCTTCTTTCGCTACTTCCTCATCCAGCGCGAGGAGATCCTCGAGGCCCTGCGGGTCGAGCAGGATAAGTCCGAGCGCCTGCTGCTCAACATCCTGCCCGAGGAGATCGCCGGCCGCCTCAAGCAGCAGCCCGGCATCATCGCGGACGGCTTCCCCGAGGTCACGGTCCTCTTCGCCGACCTGGTGGGGTTCACCAAGCTCTCGGAGGAGCTGAGCGCCCAGGAGCTGGTCCACCTGCTCGATTCAATCTTCACCTCCTTCGACCACCTGACCGAGCGTCACGGTCTCGAGAAGATCAAGACCATCGGCGACGCCTACATGGTGGCCGGCGGCCTGCCGCAGCCGCGCCCCGATCACGCCGAGGCGATCGCGCGGCTCGCTCTGGACATGCGCGACGCCATCACCCGCTCACCGCTCGCGCAGCGGCACGATCTCGCGATGCGCATCGGCATCCACACCGGCCCGGTCGTCGCCGGCATCATCGGCGACACCAAGTTCAGCTACGACATGTGGGGCGACACGGTCAACACCGCGAGCCGCATGGAGTCCCACGGGCTCCCGGGCGAGATCCAGGTCTCGGAGGACACCTACGGGCGACTGTCGGTGGCCTTCGAGCTCGAAGGACGCGGGAGCGTGGCGGTCAAGGGCAAAGGGGAGATGCCGGTCTACCTGCTGCAAGGGATGCGCTCCTTCACCGCGAGCGAAGCGCCCTCTCTGGCCTGAGCCGGTCCGAAGGACCATCAAGCAAGACGAAGGCCCCTGCGACCACTTGGTCACAGGGGCCTTCGAGGCGTAGCGCGCTAAGCGATGGCTGAGGCGTCGCGCCGGCGCATCATCTCCTGGACGACGAAGGCCGCCACGTCCTCGGCGTAGTTACCCACGCCGAAGCCCGCGTCGAAGCCGAGCTCGGTGGCCAGGTCGTGGGTGATGCGGGGGCCGCCCACGGCCACCACGAAGCGGTTGCGCACCCCTTCGGCCTCCAGCACCTCGACCAGGTTAGTGAGCGTCATGATGTGAAGGTTCTTCTGGGTGACGACCTGCGAGACGAGGATGGCGTCGGCGTCGAGCTCGAGCGCCTTGGCCACCAGCACCTCGTTCGGAACCTGGGCGCCCATGTTGATGGCGTTGACCATCTTGTAGCGCTCCAGGCCGTAGTGACCGTTGTAGCCCTTCATGTTCATGATCGCGTCGATGCCGACCGTGTGCGCGTCGGTGCCGGTGCAGGCGCCGATGATGGTGATCTTGCGGCCGAACTCCTGCTCGATCAAGGCGTCGATCGCCCCCATGTCCATGGCCTCGTACTCCGAGCGGGGCACGTGGATGGTGGTGTAGTCCACCCCCTGGACGCACGCGGCGTACATGATGAAGAGGCTCATGGTCGGGCCCACGGCCTGCATCGAGACCACCGCGGGGTCCTGCATGCCCATCTGGAGCACCAGGCGCTTGGCGGCCTCGTAGGCCTCGGGACCGGCGGGCACGGGCAGGGTGAAGCTGAGCTGCACCTTGCCGTCGTCCATGGTGTCGCCGTAGGGCTTGAGGTTCTTGAGGTTGGCTTCCTTGGGATAGGTGTTGGTCGTCATATCCGGCTTCTCCTAGACCGTCGCCCGGGCGACGCCGTTGATGGCCTCGAGTCGGGTCATGAAGGGGTTGAAGTAGTCCTTGGCGCGCTCGAACACGCCCGAGAGGCCCTTGCCGCCGTCGGGGGCGCGCTTGACGTCGGCAAACTCGCCCTTGCCGATGGCCTCGACCAGGCCGGCGCTCTCGACCTTCTCCAGCAGCTCCACCGCCTGTTCCAGCACCAGCCGTGCGCGGGTCGCGACCATGCCGTCGGGCTTCCAGTCCAGGTCCGCGCCCATGTTGCGGGCGTAGTTGAAGACGTAGTCCGCGTTCTGGAGCGCCAGGTGGCGGTCCGAGGCGAAGGGGGTGTGGATCGCCTCGGTCATGATGCCCAAGAGGTGAATCTCTTGATTGGTCAGCACCGAGACCAGGTTGAAGAGGGCGTTGTGGGCGTAGGCCTGGAAGATGTCGCCCGTGATGTGCTTGGTGGGGGGCATGTACTTGAGGGGCGCCTCGGGGAAGACCTGGCGCACCAGCTGGGCCATGGCGATCTCGTAGCTGAGGCCGTCGGGGGTCTTGGGGTTCATCTCGAAGGCGTGGCCCAGGCCCATCAGGTCGGGGGTCATGCCGGCGGCGAGCGCGAAGCGCTCGTTGATGAACTGGCTGGCGAGCACCGTGTGGCCCTGCTCGAACGCGTCCGCCGTGGTCAGGTAGTTGTCCTCGCCGGTGTTGATGATGATGCCGCTCGCGGCGTTGATGAGGCGCGAGAAGTACTGGTCGCAGAGGGTGCGGAAGATGTTGATGTCGCGGAAGAGGATGCCGTACATGGCGTCGTTGAGGAGCATGTCCAGCCGCTCCCAGGCCGCCGCGAACGCGATCTCCGGCATGCACAGGCCGGAGGAGTAGTTGGTGAGGTGGACGTAGCGGTTGAGCCGGCGCGACTCGTCGTCGAGCGCCTCCCGCATGATCCGGAAGTTCTCCTGGGTCGCGTAGGTCCCGCCGTAGCCCTCGGTCGTCGCGCCGTGCGGCACGTAGTCGAGGAGCGACTGCGCGGTCGAGCGGATCACGGCGATGACGTCCGCGCCGGCCTGCGCCGCGGCGCGGGCCTGCTCGACGTCGTCGTGGATGTTGCCGGTCGCGACGATG
>DATNQI010000027.1 GCA_036704125.1 Pantanalinema sp.
AAGCCGGCTCGGGCCGACGGACATCCGAAAGGGGCCGGCGAAAGCCGGCCCCTTCTCATGAGGATACGGCGTGACTCATCCGGACTCCACCTCTTCCACCATCTTCATCCAGCTCCTGAGCGATCTCGGGGAGGCCGCCCTCGTCCTCGAAGGCTTGCACATCCTGGCCGCAAACGACGCCTTCTGTCGCATGACGGGCTACCGCGCCGAGGAACTGCTCGTCCTGGAAAGCTGCCTGGAGCTTGCGGCCTTGACGGATCGCCCCTTCCTGGAGCATCGCCACCGGCAGCGCCTCGCCAACCCCGGAGGAATCTCGCACGCCGAGACCCGCATCCGCCACCGGGACGGACAGACGCTCGACGTGTCGGTCTCGGTCAAGCCCCTGCTGCCCGACGTCCACCGCTACATCGTGCTCGTGCGCGACATCACGCAGCAGAAGCGGAACCAGGAGGATCTCCGGCGCGCCAACGAGCAGTTCGCGATCATCCTGCAGGGGGTGGCGGACGGCATCTTCGCGATGGATGGGGCGGGCGATCTCGTCTATGCCAACGACGCTGCCCTTCGCTTCTACGGCTTCACGCGCGCGCAGGCCGAGCTCGTCGACTGGAAGGCCCAGCTCTCACGCCAGGTCGCCTTCTCGGAGATCGGGGGCAGCCCGATCCCGATCGATCGCCTGCCCATCATGCGGGCCCTGGCGGGCGAGGTCGTCCCCGGTCAGGTGATGGACTACCACTTCCTCGAAACAGGGGAGCGTCGCGTCGCCATGGTGAAGGCGACGCCCGCCTTCGACGCGGAAGGCAGGGTGCGCTTCGCGATCGCCATCGTCACCGACCTGACCGAGCGCACGCGCCTCGATCGCCTCAAGGGCGACTTCCTGAACGCCGTGACCCACGAGCTGCGCACGCCCCTCACCTCGATCAAGGCCTACGCCGAGTTCCTCGAGGATGAGCTGCTCGGCTCGCTCTCGCCCGAGCAGCACGCGTTCATCGCCCAGCTCCAGCGTGGGACGCGACAGCTGGAGGTCCTGGTTGACGACCTGCTGGACTTCGCGCGAATCGAGGCAGGCGAGTTCGTGGTGCGGCCGCAGCCGTGCGACGCGGCGGCCATCGTCAGACAGGTGGCCGAGGCCTTCGACCCCATCGCGCAGGCCCGAGAGCTCTCGCTCACGGTGAGCGCCCCGGGCGCGCCCCTGGAGATCCAGGCGGATCCCAACCGCCTGGTCCAGATCCTCAACAACCTCATGAGCAACGCCCTGAAGTTCACCCCCGCGGGGGGCTCGGTGAGTCTCGGCCTCCAGGGGGCCGATGCCGAGACCACCTTCGTCGTGGCGGACACGGGGATCGGGATCCCGTCGGAGCACATGCCGCACCTCTTCACCAAGTTCTACCAGGCCGAGAGCTCGTTGACCCGCAACTACAAGGGCACCGGGCTCGGCTTGCCCATCACCAAGGCCCTGGTCGAGGCTCACGGGGGCACCATCTCGGTGGCGAGCGTGCCGGGGGCGGGCTCCACCTTCACCATCCGTCTGCCTCACGCCTGAGTCCGTGGACGCCCCCCATGGGGCAGGATATAATGGGTCTGCGAGATCGGGCCGTCAGGTGCGCGCCGCTCGCCAGTTCCACTCCCTTGCGAGGTCCTCCATGCTCAGTCCCACCACCGTCGCCATCGTCGCCATCGGCGCGCTCGTCGTCTTCGGCCCCAAGAAGCTCCCCGAGCTGGCACGCTCGCTCGGCAAGAGCCTCGCCGAGTTCAAGGCCGGCGCCGAGGAGGCCCAGGATGTCCTGAAGCGCGAGATCAACCGCCCCGCCGAAGCCCCCAGGTCCGAAGCCTCCGCGAGCGAGGCCAAGCGCGACGACGCTTAATCTGCTTTGACTCCGGAGTACCAGGTGCCAAATCCCTTCGCTATCAAATCCGCTTATCAGCCCGCGGGCGACCAGCCCACGGCGATCGCCAAGCTCAAAGAAGGGCTCGACCAGGGGATGGCCGCCCAGACCCTCCTGGGAGCGACCGGCACCGGCAAGACCTACACCATCGCGCAGGTGATCCAGGCTGCCCAGCGGCCGACGCTCGTCATCGCGCACAACAAGACCCTCGCCGCCCAGCTCTGCAACGAGCTGCGCGAGTTCTTCCCGGACAACCGGGTCGAGTTCTTCATCTCCTACTACGACTACTACCAGCCCGAGGCCTACATCCCCTCGAGCGACACCTACATCGAGAAGACCTCGAGCGTCAACGACGAGATCGACAAGCTTCGCCACTCGGCCACGCGCTCGCTCCTGGAGCGCCGCGACACCATCGTCGTGGCCTCGGTCTCGTGCATCTACGGCCTGGGTGCCCCGGAGGAGTACCTCAAGGGCACCGTCTTCCTCAATCGAGGCGACGAGCTCGGCCGCGATGCGCTGCTCATGCACCTGGTCGGCGTCCAGTACGAGCGCAACGACGTGGAGCTGATGCGCGGGCGCTTCCGGGTCAGGGGCGACACGCTCGAGATCGTTCCGGCCTGGGAGGAGAACGTCTTTCGGATCGAGTTCTTCGGCGACGAAATCGATCGCATCACCGAGATCGATCCGGTCACCGGCGAGGTCGTCAGCACCCGCGACGAGCTCGCGATCTACCCGGCCAAGCACTTCGTCACCTCCGAAGACCGCATGCAGGCGATCATCGCCGACATCGAGGCCGAGCTCGCACGTCGCCTGCCCGAGCTGCGCGGCGCCAACAAGCTGCTGGAGGCCCAGCGCCTGGAGCAGCGCACCAACTACGACCTGGAGATGATCCGCGAGATCGGCTACTGCAACGGGGTGGAGAACTACTCGCGCCACTTCACCGGCCGTGCGCCGGGAGAGCCGCCCCCCACCCTGCTCGACTACTTTCCCGACGACTTTTTGGTGGTCATCGACGAGAGCCACGTGAGCATCCCCCAGATCCAGGGGATGTTCCACGGCGATCGCGTCCGAAAGGAAACCCTGGTCGAGCACGGCTTCAGGCTGCCGAGCGCGAAGGACAACCGCCCGCTCAAGATCGACGAGTTCTGGGAGCGGGTCGGCCAGAAGATCTTCGTCTCGGCGACGCCGGGGGACTACGAGCTGAGGGTGTCGGATCGGGTGGTCGAGCAGATCATCCGGCCGACGGGCCTTCTGGACCCCGAGGTGCTGGTCCGGCCCATCGAGGGGCAGATCGACGACCTGGTGGGCGAGATCCGAGAGCGCGTCGCGCGCGAGGAGCGCGTCCTGGTCACGACCCTCACCAAGAAGATGGCCGAGGACCTGACCGAGTACCTCCAGGAGATCGGCATCCGGGTGCGCTACCTTCACTCGGACATCAAGAGCCTCGAGCGCATCGAGATCCTCCGCGACCTGCGCCTGGGGGCCTTCGACGTGCTGGTGGGGGTGAACCTGCTGCGAGAGGGGCTCGATCTGCCCGAGGTCTCGCTGGTGGCGATCCTCGACGCCGACAAGGAGGGCTTCCTGCGCGCGCACCGATCGCTCATCCAGATGATCGGCCGAGCCGCTCGCCACCCCAAGGGCAAGGTCCTGATGTACGCCGACAAGATGACCGATTCCATGGTCAAGGCCCTGGAGGAGACCGAACGCCGCCGCGCGCTGCAGTTCGCCCACAACGAGCGGCACGGGATCGTCCCCAAGGCGATCGTCAAGAGCACGCGCAACCTGATTCTCGAGAGCCTCAGCGCGGTGGACAAGACGGCGGCCGCGGTCCCCATGAGCGCCCCGGCGAACCCCGGCGACCTCGCCGGCATGATCAAGGACCTGGAGGTCCAGATGAAGGCAGCCGCCGCGATCCTGGACTTCGAGACGGCGGCCGCCCTGCGCGATCGCATCCAGGGCCTGCGCGCGCAGCAGGAGAAGGCCCGCAAGGACATGAAGCTTCATGGCTGATCTGCGCACGCACCGCGAGCTCACGGAGAGGGGCGAGGCGGCCATCGTCTCGGCCCTCTTGGCGCTGGGGGACGCCTACGTCGTCCTCCCGCACCTGCTCCTGAGCGGCATGCTCGGCCCGCGCAACCCCGACGACCTCGACGTGGTCGTGCTTGGGCCCGCCGGGGCCGCGCTGATCGAGTACCGTCACTGGCATGGACGCTTGACCGTTTCCGAGGCGCCGACCCCCTGGATCCTGCACTACGCGGCGGGCGGCTCGGAGCCGCGGCCCAACCCGGTGTCGAGCTTGCGCGACAAGGCCCAGGCCCTGCTCGAGCACCTGAGCGCCAGCGGCGCGGCGCCCGCGACCGTCCTCAAGGCGGTGGTCGTGCCTGACCGCACCCGGATCGAGGGCGAGGCACAGGAGCCTGTCATGCCCCTTTCGGCGCTCGCGCTCTGGCTGGAAGGGGCCCTGAGCGGGCCCGCCTCGCCATGGACCTTGCAGGCCGCCGATCTCCTGCGCCCGCCGGTCCCGCCCCGGATGGTCAACCAGTATCGCCTGACCTCGCTGCTCGGGCGGGAGGGGGATCACACCACCTACCTCGCCTTCGACACCCTCAAGCATCGCCTGGTCACCCTCCGGGAGATGCCCTACGATCCCTTCCAGCGCCCCGAGGACCTGGACCGCGCCCGGACCGAGCTCCTGCGCGAGGCCAAGCTGACCATGGAGCTGTTCCACCCGGCGATCGCCCGGATCGACCAGCTCATCCCGCAGGACGATTGCTACTACGTCGTGGGAGAGTGGATCGAGGGGGCCCAGAACCTGCGCGAGGCCCTTTCGCACGGCGTCCTGACCGTCGAGAGCGCGCTGGATCTGGCGATCGCCTGCGCCGATGCCCTGGCCTACGCCCATGGCCGCGGGATTGTGCATCGCAACGTTCGGCCCGAGAACATCCTGCTTGCCGGCCGCGCCGTGAAGCTGACCAACTTCAAGATGGCCAAGAAGGCGGATCTCGGCACGCGGTCCACCTTCGACCTGCGCCAGATGGCCCAGGAGAACCCTTACGCGGCCCCCGAGTTCAAGCTCGGTGCCGAGGGGCACCACCGGGTGGACGTTCGCGCCGACGTGTACGCCCTGGGGGCCGTCCTCTACGAGGCCCTGAGCGGCAACCCGCCGGTCCACCTGGACGAGAAGTACTGGCATGCGCCCTCTGCCTCGCGCTCGGGCATCCCCGAGGGCCTCGACGCGGCCATCCAGCAGGCCCTGCGCTTCGATCCCGCCCAGCGCTTCTCGACCATGGCGGCCTTCCGCGAGCGCTTGCTCGCCATTCGCGAGGGGCGCTCGGCCGATCCCAAGCCCGCGCGCTACGTGGAGCGCCGCCTGGTAAAGCGGACGCGCAACAGCCTGCTTTACAGGGCGCTCGATCGGGAGCGGGGCCACGAGGTGGCCCTCAAGAAGATCCTGCTCGATCCCGCCGTCTGCCCCGACGCCCGAAGCGCGGCGGTGCAGCGCCTGCTCCGCGAGGCCCAGATCGCGCGGACCCTCGTGCACCCGCGCATCGTGACGGTGCTCGACCAGTTCGTCGAGGACGAGGACCCGTACGTGGTCATGGAGTGGCTGGAGGGCCACGACGTCCGCGAGCACCTGGACGGTCGCCGCGCGGCGCTGACGTGCGAGGAGGCCCTGGACCTGGTGCGGCAAGCGGGCGAGGCGCTGAGCTACGCGCACGAGCAAGGGATCGTCCATTGCGACCTGAAGCCCGAGAACCTCATGCGCGAGGGTAGCCGGGTGACCGTGCTGGACTTCGGCCTGGCCTCGCGCGTGGGGGCCGACCCCTCGCCGGAAGCGCTGCCGGCAGGGACCCCGCGCTACATGGCGCCCGAGGTGCTTCAAGGCCTTGCGGCGGACCCGCGATCCGACGTGTTCTCGCTGGCGGTGGTGCTCTACGAGCTGCTGACGGGCCGCTATCCTTACGGCCCCGAGGTCCTCATGGGCCGCTTCGCGCCGAGCGAGAGCGAGACCATGCTCGCTCCGCCCAGCCACCTGAACCTCGCGGTGCCGCCCGCGCTGGATGCGCCCCTCATGAGGGCCCTGGCCGTTGCGCCCGAGGCGCGGACCCCCACCATGGCCGAATTTCTCGCCGAGCTCGCGGCAGCGGACGAGGCGATGAACGCGGGGGGCTTCCTGCCGCGCGGGAACGCGCCCCTCAGGGCCCTTTTCCTGGGCGGGCTGGGGCTGGTCGTGGTCGGGGGGCTGGGGCTCGGCGTCTATCTCGGCGGGCCTGGCCTGATCGGCGGCTTGCCACAGCAAAGCGCGCCCCAGCCCTCGCCGGCCGACGCTTTCGCGTCGCGTCCTGCCCTCGAGCGGACCCCGGCACCCCTTCCAAGCGAGGTTCCCGCCCCGGAGCCGACCCCGCAGCCGACGCAGGCCCCGGTCACGCCCGCGCACGAGGTGAGCTGGGCGAGCAGCGCGGTCAGCATCAACGGGGTGACGGTGCGGGTCGAGCGCATCATCGGGGACAAGGGGCAGAGCCTGGTGACCCTGAAGGTGACCAACGGAACCGATGCGGTGGTGAGCTTCCTCAAGCCGCAAGAGGCGCTCGGTCGCCTCGTCATCACCGACGATCTCAGCGGCGATTACAGCCGGGACGTGGACTGGACCTCGTTGCCCCTGGTCCTTTCCCAGGTCGAGGCGGGGCAGACGGCCGAAGGCACCCTGCGCCTGACCCGCACCATCGACCCCGCCGCGGGGATGGTGCGCCTGCTGCTCAAGGAGGACGGCGGGGTGAGCCGCGAATTCTTGCTGCGCGCCTATCGTCTCGAGAACTGAACCGGCGGGGGCTTCAGCCGAGCCGGCAAACGTCGAGGTCCCCGGCCAGCTGGCCGGGGACCTCGAGATTATTGGGAGGGTTGAGGCTTACTTGCCGCCCTGGATGAAGCCCACCCCGCCCCCGCTGGGGGGAACGATGCCGATGGCGAAGTTCGCGAACGAGGGGGAAGCGACCGACCCGATGTCATTGAAGCTCATGGTGCCGGCGCCGGTCGAATAGAAAATGACGCCAGCGCTGGCCGTGCTGGTATAGCCCAGCGAGCTGGCCCAGCTGCCGCTTGCGACCGACGGGGTGATGGCGCCGCCCCAGGGGCTGCTCTTCGCATCGTCGCGACGCGCTTCCCATGCGGTCTGCAGGCCCGCAGCATCGGGATAGCTACCCCCGCGGTTCGCCGAGATCTCTTCGGCCATGGTCGCGAGCGCGAGGACCTTCTCTTGAGCCTTCGAGTTGCCCGCGGAAATCTTGGACTGGTTGTACAGGGTGATGGCGCCTGCCAGCACGATGACACCGATGACGATCGCGAGCGACACCTCGATCAGGGTGAAGCCGGATTGATTGTTGCGCCGAGACATCTTCACTTGAGAAGTCCTCCTAGAACACACGATTACTTGCAGTCTATACCCCTGCCTGATTACTTCTAACAGCGTCAGGACGCGATTCTCAATTCTTCACGCTAACCCCCAGGCGCTCGAGCGCATTCTTCGCCACCTGTCTAACGCTCGGGTCCCGGCTGTCCTCCAGGATGCGCCGCCACACCTGGGCTGCGAGGTCCTTGCGCGTGGCCTGCTCGTACATCCTGGCGACGAAGTAGCGCGCCTCGGGGGGAGCCCCGGGCAGGGAGGCCGCGCGCGCGTAGTAGCCCGCCGCGCGCATGTTGTCGTTCCCGAAGAAGAACAGGGTGAATCCCGTCTGATAGGGGAACCAGTAGTCGCGGGGATGATGCCTGGCGCCCTTGTCGAGGAGGGCCACCGCCTCATCCACACGGCCGCTGTCGGCCAGCGCGAGCGCGCCCAGGTCGTAGGCGGGCTTGAAGCGGGGATCCAGGTCCACGATGAGGTTGAGGATGGGCGAGAGGTTCTGGAAGTGGCGGCCGTGGGTGAGCTGGTAGCCCCAGTAGCTGGAAAAGCGCATGTAGAGGGCGTCGGCGGCGAGGTTCTCGAAGCCGAGCACCGCGCGCGCGACCGGTGCCGGGGGCACCGAGAGGTAGCCCTGGCGCCCGGGATCGGCCGGGTGTCGCATGGTGCCGAGCAGCGTGGCGGCACCGCCAAGGGCCGCCAGCGTGAGCAGCCATGGCAAGGACTCGCGCCCCCTCCCCTGCGCCCCCATCGCGGGGGGGGAGGGGGTGGTTGTCGGGGTTGCCTTGAGGGCCACGGCTAGAGCTCCTTGCGCCTGAAGACCAGGACCGACAGGCCGGTCAGGGCGATCATCAGGCACAGGGCGTAGGCGACGCAAAGGCCGAGCTCAGCGGGGGATGGGAGCACCCCGTAGACCACGTCGTTCTTGAGGTTCAAGGCTTCGAGGTTCGGGATCATCCGGTAGAGGACCTCGCCGAAGGTACCCGCGAAGCCGCCCGCGTGCTGACCGTAGGTGCGGATCAGTTCCGTCTGATGCCCCAGGACCATCAGGGCCAGGGCGTAGAGGGCCGCGAGAGTGGGCGAGGTCATCAGGGAGAAGAGCGTGGCGATGCCCGCCACCACGAAGGTCTCGAGCGCGCCGGTCGCGATCGCCACCAGGTAGTGGGGCATCAAGGGCAGGTGCACCACCGCGAGCATGCCGTAGAAGACCAGCGCCATGGCCGCGATCAAGAGGCCGAGGGCGGCGACGAGGCCCAGGTACTTGCCGACGATCAGGGCGGTGCGGCCGATCGGCTTGCTCAGCACCACGTAGAGCGTTCGACGCTCGAGCTCGCGGGGCATGTCGTGCGAGGCCAGGGCGATCGCGACGAGGGTCGAGACGAGCTGCATGGTGCCCAGACCGAAGTCGAGGACGATCTTGGCGCCGGCACCGGGCCCCAGGTCCCCCAGGGCGACCGAGAGGGCCATGAGGCCGAGCCCGAAGAGGAGCGCAAGGTGAAGCAGCTTTTCGTTGAGGGCCGCCTTGAAGCTCAGACGGGCGATCGCGACCACCTTGAAGTCCATGGCCATGTCGCTTGCTAATCAACCTCCGTGATGGTCTTGATGACGTTGATGGGGATGCTGAGCGTCGTGTCCGCCTTGACGCCGAGGTCATTGTTGCCGATCAGCTTGACCTCGGCCGTGATCGTCGGGATCGCCGACGCGGTCGCGCCGCTCGGATCCGTGAGGCCCAGCAGCTCCTGCGTGACGAGGCCGCTGAGCTTCACCGTGACCGATTCGGGCGCGGTGGCGCGATCCTTTTGGGTCAGCTGGATCAAGACCGGCAGGACTGTTGCGCTGGCGAAGGCGGCGGTGTACGAGATCTTGCCGCTCTTGCTCACGGTCCCGGTCGACGGGTTGAAGTACTGCGCCTGGGCCCCCGTGAAGCGAACCGGCGAGGAGTTATTCTCCATCGTCATCACGATGCTGGGATCGGTGACGGTCGCCTTCCCGCTGTCAGGGACCGGACCCTGGGCGCTGCGCGACCACTTGAAGGTCCACGCGATCTGGGCAGGTGCGCCGAGGGTCGCGCGCACGCCGCTGGTCTCGACGATCCCGGCGAAGTACTTGTTGGGGTCGCACGCCGCGACGCTCAGCACGCCGAGGATTAGCAGCAGGGGACTAAGCGCGCGGCTTTTCATCCTTGATTACCTCCGGGGTCAGGAAGATCTGGACTTCGGTTTGCTTGCTCGTGTCGTTGCGAGTCTGGAACAGGCCGCCGAGGAAGGGGATGTCGCCCAGCAGGGGCAGCTTCTTGACGGTCTCGTCCTTGCGCTCCTGGATGAGGCCCCCGATGACGATGGTCTCGCCGTCCTTGACGTAGATCTCCTGGGCCTGGTACTCGCGGGTGCTTTTGAGCGTGGCGATGAGATCCCCTGTCTGCGTGTTGCGGATCCGCTCGCCGGCGACCGAGATGACCGGGTGAATGCTCATCGACACGCCGCCGTTGGAGTCGATGCGCGGGGTCAGCTCCAGGACCACCCCGGTCTCATCCGGGGTGACGGTGCGCGTGATGATGGTGTTGTTGGCGTTCTGGGTGATGTTGGTTTCCATCTTGCCCACGATCTGGTCGGTGATCTTGATGACCGAGGTACGGTTGTCCATGGCCAGGATCTGGGGGCTCGCGAGGACCTTGACCTTGCTCGCGGTGATGAGCGCGTTGAGCTTGACCTGGAAGCTGAGGGCGCCGTTCGCCACGGTGTCGTAGGTGAAGGTGCCGTCGCTGCGGCCCGAGTCGAAGTCGAGCTGCCGGGCGCCCGCCTTGTAGCTGAGCCCCAGATCGCGCGAGTCGTCCACGCCCATCTCGACGATCTGCGTCTTGATGCGGACCTGAGGGCGGCGCTTGTCGATGGACTTGAGCACCGACTCGACCAGCATCAGCTCGCTGCTGGAGCCCATCACCAGGAGCGCGTTCTGGGTGGGCATGGGAATGAAGCGCGGCGAGTCCTGGGAGACGGCGATGATGTCCTTGCGCTGGGTCGGGCGGGCGCCGGGGGCCACGGCCGCGAAGTCGGGCACGCTGTTCTGGAGGCTGGAGATGGCCTTGCCTGCGCCCGCCTCGAAGAAGCTCGCCCGCAAGACGTCCACCGCCTCCTTGGGCGTGACGTAGTTGAGCGGGAAAATCCTGCTCGGCGTGAGAACGTCGAGGCGTCGCACCAGGCTCTCCGCCTGGTTGACCCTGTCCTCGGGGCCGGTCAGCACGATGCGGTTGGAGCGCGGCTCGGTCTTGACGCTGAGCCTGAACAGGTCCCGGATCTCCGAGGCGCTCGGCGCGCCGGCGCCCTCGACGGCGGTCGTCACGGATTCGCTGGCTTCCGCCGAGCCGGCCTTGGGCGACGCGGCGGCCTGCGCGGCCTGGGGATTCAGGTCCAGGAGGTCGTTGAGGGTCGGCAGGATGGCCTGGGCGTTCACGTAGCGAAGGGGCACGAAGCGCATGACCGGCTGGCCGTACTGACCCGACCGGTAGACGACGAAGCTCTTGCCGTAGGGCTGCAAGCGATAGCCGTTGGCCGTCAGCATCGACTCGAGGATCTGGTTGAGGGGGGTCTGGAAGAAGTCAAGCGACACGCTGCCCTGAACCGAGTCGTCGAGGATCAGGTTGAGGTTCCCCGTCTCGGCGATCAGCTGGAGCGCCTCGCGCAGGGTGGTGTTGCGCAGCCGGAAGGTCATCTTGCTCTGGCCTCCGGGCACCGAGACGCGCCCCTGGAGGTAGACGTTGTCCGCCGCGTGGCCGGGGCCGCTCGAGAGCAGGCTTGCCACCACCAGGGGCAGCAGCAACCGTTTGTGTTTCACCAGGCAGTCCTCCCTACAGCGACGCGTCCGAGTATCGTACGATCCACCGGATACGCTGGCTGTGAGTTGCGCACGAAGCTTGTACCCTTGTTCGTGGGCCGCTTAACCCTCTTCACCAGGGGTCGGAGGGCGCGTTGGAGTCGCCGCCCCCGCCGTTGCCGACCTGCCCTTCCAGGTCGTAGGAGTTGCTGCCCGAGGCGAGCCGGGATCCCCTCACGAACCAGTAGGGCGGGATCGCCCCCCCGTCGTTGGGGACGACGGCGACGAGGTAGTTGTAGAAGCTGACGTCCACGTCATCGCCGCCCGCCGAGTCCTGGGCGTGGATCTTGGCCCCGGGGCTGTTGGGGTCGGTCTGCCAGTAGTAGAGGACCCCCCGGTCCCCACTGATGGGGTCCGGCACCTGGCCGCTGTCGCTCGCGATCCCCCCGCCGACGCCGATGTTGGAGTTGTTGTAGACGGCGAACCCGCCCCAGGGGCTCATGTCGAAATCCTGAGGGCGCTTGGCCTGCCAGGTGCTGTAGAGGGTCTGGACATCGGGGTAGTTGCCGCCGCGCAGGGCGTAGAGGGACTCGACGGTGCCCTGGAGGGCCATGACCTTGTCGAGGGCCGCCGAGTCGCCGACCGATTGGCGGTACTGCCGGTAGAGGACGGTGCCCGAGGCGAGCAGGACCGTCCCGATGGTGATCACCAGGATCGCCTCGATCAGCGTGAATCCCGCCTGCTTGTGCGCGCGCATGGGGAGACCTACCTTCCGCTGGTGACCATGTAGTGCTTGTTGGCGCTCTTGAGGCCGGCCAGGCCGTAGCCGGTGATCGGAACCTGCATCTTGCGCGTCTGATCCCAGACCGAGCCCGTGGCGCTGGCGTTCGGTCCCTGGCTATCCGTCAAGCGGTAGTAGTAGAGGCCGCCCGCGGTCATCCGGGACTCCTGGCCGTAGGGGATCACGCCCTTGGCATCCAGGTCGACGTTGACGTCCCCGCCGCTCTGGAGATCCCCGAGCACCGGGACGGCCCCGGCGGAGGCCGCAGTCACGGCGATGTCCCCTCCCCAGGGCGACTTGTTGTAGTCCTCGGGACGGCGGGCCTTCCAGGCGTCCTGGACGTCGGTGAGCGAAGGGGACTGACCCTGGGCCGAGTAGAGGGTCTCCACGACGGCCTGGAGGCTGCCGAGGCGCTGGCGCATGGCCGCGTCGCCGGCGTTGTCGCGCGTCTGGTTGTAGAAGACGGTGACCGAGGCGGCGATGATGATGCCAATGCCGAGGGCCAGGCCGATCTCGAGGAGGGTGAAGCCTCCTTGCGAGGAACGACCTGCCGGATCGGCGGGGCGCGTTGCCGGTTTCACTTGCGGTGCTCCTTTGGCCTTCAAGCTAGCTTCTAGCAGTATACCAAGCCTGGCTGCGGTCATAACTCGGCTGAGCGCTGGTACAAAACCGCCCGGCGCGGGTACGAAGTGACCGCTTGGGCCTTTCCAAGCCAGTGGACCGAGGAGCCGCATGGCCGAGCAAAAGTACTTCGAATACGTCGCCCAGTCCGGCGAGACTGTCCGGCGCGCCACCATCACGGCCACGGACGAGCGGATGGTGCGCGCCATCCTGCGCGAGCAGGGCATGACCCCCATCGAGATCAAGCGGGTCAAGGCCCGGGTCGAGGAGGAGGAGGCGTCCTTCGGCGCGCCCGGTGGGCTCTACGGCCGCGAGAAGAAGCGATCCTACTATTACATCGCGATCCCGACCGACGGCGGCGAGAACGTGCACGGCGAGATCATCGCCTCCAACGATCGCGAGGCCCGCCAGCAGCTTCGCGAGCGCGGCCTGATCCCCTCCAAGGTCGAGATCAAGCGGCTCTGGCACGACCTGATGATGGCAGGCAAGGTCTCCACGGTCGCCGAGATCCGCGCCCATGCGCGCGAGTCCAGCCGGCCTGCGACCTTCGGCCGCCGCGTCGCGCTGCTGCTCAACCGTCGCATCGGCCTCAAGGACATGCTCTTCTACGCGTCCCAGCTCGCCACCATGAACGAGGCGGGGCTCTCCTTCGCGCAATCCATGGACATCCTCTCGGGCCTCATCACCAACCAGCGCCTGCGGATCATCCACGAGGTCGTGCGCCAGCAGGTGATGGAGGGCGTCTCGCTCGCCGACGCGTATCGCAACTTCGAGAACGAACTGCCGCGCATCTTCATCGAGCTGATCACCGTCGGGGAGGCGAGCGGAAACCTCGAGCACACCCTGAACCGCATGGTGACCTACATGGAAAAGCAGCTCGAGATCCAGGGGAAGATCCGCTCGGCCATGACCTACCCGCTGATCATGATCGGCCTGATCACGGCGATCGTGCTGGGCCTGACGATCTTCGTGGTGCCGACCTTCGTCCAGCTCTTCGACTCCTTCAAGGTCGAGGTGCCGGTCACCACCAGGATGCTGCTCGGCTTCAGCTGGTTCGTCACCCACCACTGGTACCTGTTGCCGGTTCCCCCCGTGGGGATCTTCCTGCTGTGGAAGGGGGTCCTTGCGACCAAGTTCGGTCGGCAGTTCTACGACCTGTGGGAGTATCGCTTCCCGATCTTCGGCAAGCTGGTCTACAAGATCACCATCTCCCGGATTCTTCACAACCTGGCGCTCTTTCTGAACTGCGGCATCACCATCCTCAGCGCGATCGAGCTCACGCAGCAGTCCATCGGCAACGCCTACACCTCGATCAAGCTGGAGGGCATCCGGGTGGGCGTGTCCCAGGGCATGCGCCTGTCGTCTCTCTTCGAGGGGACCGAGCTCTTCCCGCCGATGGTCAACTACCTGCTCATCGCGGGCGAGGAGTCGGGCTCCATCGACGAGCTGCTGGAGCGGGGCGCCAAGTATGTTGACCAGGAGGTCGACGCCTCGATCAAGACGCTCACCAGCGCGATCGAGCCCATGCTGACCGTGGTGGTGGCGGGGGTGGTCCTGTTCGTGGTGGGCAGCCTCTACCTTCCGCTCGTCGGCCTGATGAAGGGCGGCGCCGGCGGCGCCGGGGGGATGTGATGCAAGGCAGACAGCGGGGCTTCACCCTCATGGAGCTCACCCTCACGGTTGCGATCGCCATGGTGATGCTCGCGGGCAGCATGTGGGCGCTCAAGCAACACAACGCCGAGGCGCGGGTCCAGCAGAGCAAGGTGACGCTCGCCACCCTGCGCACCCAGATCGCGAGCTTCCGCTACCGGGTGGGGCGCTTCCCGAAGCGCTCGGAGATCTACGCCAACGGCTTCATCCCCGGGATGGCGAGCGTCTCCGAGGCCGTGAGCGGCGTGCCCCTCGTCTACCTGACGGGGGAGGCGACGCCGAGCTGGGGAGGCTGGCTGTACGACGAGGCGAGCGGCATCGTGGCGCCCAACCTCGATCCCGTGCGTCATCCCGGCGACCTTCCGTCCCTCTGGTGAAGCGATGGTGCGTTTTTCACAGTCTTTGTTCAGGAACTCCCGTTAAATTGGGATGGGATTGGTTGACATGCTGATGAAAGTGTCGTCCCGGTGAGAACACCAAAAGGTTATGTTGGTCTCTATGTCACGAGCGACAAGATCGAGGCGGTGCTTCCCGCTTCGATCGATGGCTCCATCGAAGAGACCTACACCTACCCCCTACCCCCCGGTCTCATCACCGACGAGGGGGGCGTCGAGTCGTCCGACGATCTGGGCGCGGCCCTCAAGGAGGCGTGGAAGGCTCTCGGCCTGCGCACCAAGCGGGTCGTTCTGATCCTCAACTCGCGCCAGGCCATCGTGCGCCTGGTCCGTCTGCCTCACCTGCCCCTCAATCAGCTGAACCACGCCATCCTCTCCGAGGCCGAGCAGTTCGCCCTCTTCCGCAACGACGCCCCCATGGTCGATTACTTCGTCGCCAGCCAGGAGGGGGATTTCATCCAGGTCTGTTACGGAGCGGCCGCCGAAACCCTCCTCAAGCCCTATGAAGCCGCCATCAAGACGGCCGGCCTGCGTCTGGCCGGGGTGGACCTGGTGCAGATGGCGGGTCAGCGCGGCATGGCCTACTACCACCCGCCCGACGATGCCCCCTGGATCGGCGTCCTGCTCATCCCGCAGCGCCTGATCGTCACGGCCTGGATCGAGGGCAAGCTCGCGGCGGTTCGCGAGCTGGTGCTGCCCGAGCGGGACAACATCTCCATGGAGCTGGTCGCGCTCAACTACCTGCCGGATGCGGTGCGCTCGGTCGCGGGCGTCAGCCTCGGCGAGGAGCCGCGCCTGGTCATCGGCGCCCAGCGCCCCGAGGACGCCCGCGAGCTCGCCTCGCACGCCGAGGCCCACATCAAGCTGCCCATCTGCATCGCCGAGCCGGCCGAGCTGGACCCGGACCTGGATCTGCCCTCGTGCGTGGCGCTCGGCGCCGGCCTCTGGGGCCGCAGCGACACCCTCCCCTCCTTCAACCTCGTCAAGGGCAAGGCGCCGGCCGTCGAGCTCCCCAGCCTCTCCTTCAAGATCCCGCTGGACGTGGTCAAGGATCGCGCGCAGCAGGTGGCGATGCCCGCGCTGGTCGGGGTGACCGGGCTCGCCCTGCTGGGTGGGGCCGGCTGGCTCTGGTCGCAGAACGCGGCGGGTAAGGTGCAGGACCTCAAGGGCAAGATCGCGGCCGCCCGCACCGAGAGCCTCTCGCTGGAAACCGAGCTCAAGAAGTCCGAGGCTCCGCCCCAGGTCGAGGTGCTGCGCCAGTGGATCCCGCACCACGCTGAGACGCGCTTCGCCGCGGACCTGGTCTCGAAGCTCAGGGGGATCGTGCCGGCCGACACCTGGATCGGCACCGTCTCCTACGTCTCCGGCCGCGAGGTGCGCCTGCAGGGGGCGGCGCTGAGCCAGACGTCGTGCCTTTACTTCGCCGATCAGCTCGGAGCGATCGATGCCGTCGCCCAGGTCCGAATCCTCAGGCTCGAGAAGCAGGGCGAGACCTACACCTTCGAACTCCAGGCGCAGCTGGGTCAGAAGTATCGAACGGACGTGCTGCCATGATGGAGCGGGTCGATCGCAGGGTCGTGCTCGGGGGGATCGCGGGCGCCGCCGTGCTCGGCGGTCTGGCCTACTTCGTGCTCGCCATTCGTCCGGCGGCCCTCGAGGTCGCCACGCTGAGCGCCGAGCTCGATCGGGTCATCCAGCAGCAGAACGCGGCCTCTCAGCGCCTGGCCGAGAGCAAGGCCCGCGTCAACCCGGCGGACGACGAGATCCAGCGGCTCAAGCTGTTCGATCTGCGGCAGGAGCAGGGTTTCGACACCGCGCTCGCCAATCGATCCAACGTGGGCCTCATCGCCCTCTCCGAGATCCTGCAGCGCCATGCGATCACCATCGAGGCCCTGACTCCCGGGCCCATCGACGAGGAGAAGATCGCGGTGCAGTCCGTGCCCCAGGCGGGGGTGCTGCACCGTCGCTACCAGATCCGGGCCCGGGGCCGGTATCAGGACGTCCAGGCGGCCTTCAGCGCCTTCAAGACCCTGCCGCCCGCCCTCGAGATCGACCAGTACGACATCCAGTACGTCGGCGCCGAAGGCAACCGCGCGAACGTCCTCTTCCAGCTGGGCTTCGGGTTCAACTTCCTCGTGTCCCTCGAGCAGCTCGATCGCTTCTCCGATCTGGCGTCGGCGTCGGTCCTGCCTGCGCCTGCCTTCACCTTCAGCACGCCCGCGCCCGCGGCCGCCCCTGCCGCCTCCCCCTCTTCACCCCAGGTCTCGACCCGCCGGACCTGGTGGTCGGCGATCGCGGCATGGGTTGATCCGAGCGCGGAGGCCGCACCGGCTCCAAGCCCGACCCGCTCGCCTGCTCCCGCGCTCAAGACCTACTCGTTCAGCGTGGATCGGGGCGTGACCCTCGGGCGACTCGAGCCCTTCTTGCCGCTCGGCGCGGCCCGCGAGGCGCCGGTGCCGGCGCCGCTTCCCAGGGCCGTCGCCCTGCCCTCGGCGGTGGCACCGCTGCCCTCCACCCAGCTGCTCGCGGTCCTGCTCTCCAACAACGGGCAGGCGAGCGCCCTCCTCCAGGTGGGCAACGATCGCCTGCGCGTGCGGGCGGGCTCGATGCTCGCGGGGGGCGGCCTGGTGGCTGCGATCGGCAAGGATTTCGTGCTGGTTCGTCAGGGCGGCGCCCTGCATCGCATCGGCCTGGGCGCGGACGCTCCCTTGTCGCGAGCGGCAGTCTCCCCGGCCTTGCCGCCCTTGGTCCCCGACTTCCCCAGCGTCCCGACCCTTCAGATCCCGGGCGAGCCCACGTCCGTGTTCGACAAGACCAGGAGGTAGCGATGGATCAGGCGGCGGCCTCGAGCGGCACGGGCGGGCTGCGGAAGAAGATGATCGGCGAGTGGCTGTGCAACCTCGGCCTGATCTCGCCCTTCCAGCTCTCGGAAGCCCTCAGCACGCAGCAGGAGAGCGGAGAGCGCATCGGTCAGATCCTCATCCAGAAGGGGTATCTGAACGAGCGAGAGCTCTCCGAGATCCTGACGCTGCAGGAGGTGCTGGCGACCAAGTCCTCGCTCCTGGACTTCCCCATCGAGGCCGAGACGATCGCCCTCATCCCCGAGGCCTTCGCCCGCAAGAACCTGCTGGTCCCCCTCATGAAGGTGGGGCGCCGCCTCATCATCGCGACCCGCAACATCGACGACCCCAAGCTGCTCGACCACCTCTCGCTGCTCACGGGCTACATCGTGGTGCCGATCGGCTTCCGCGAGGAGGACCTCAGCGCTGCGCTCGGCCGCTTCTACGAGGATCGCTCGCGCCGGGTGGACGACACCATCGAGCGCGCGATCAAGCGCACCGGGGCCGGGCGCGACGACGGCCGCCGCCAGCAGGCGCAGGACATCTCGGCCAGCACCGAGGTGGACGCGCCGATCGTCGAGCTGGTCAACTCGATCCTGACGGACGCGGTCGAGCGAGGTGCCGCCGACATCGCCTTCGACCCCACCGAGGACGGGCTCGCGATCCGCATGCGCAGCGACGGCGTCATGACGACCGTTCTCAAGCTGCCCCGCGCCATCGAGGCGTCGGTGATCACCCGCATCAAGGTCATGGCGGGGATGAACATCACCGAGAAGCGCCGCCCCCAGGACGGACGTTTCTCGGTCGTGGTCAACGGCGAGAAGATCGACTTTCGTACCTCGTGCATCGCCACCCACTGGGGCGAGCGCATCTCCATGCGAATCCTGCGCACCCGCTCGATCCTGCACGGACTCGATAACCTGGGGTTCTCCCAGCGCGATCGCGACACCCTCGAGCAGATCCTCCTGAGCCCCATCGGGGTCATCCTCGTCACAGGTCCCACGGGCAGCGGCAAGACGACCACCCTCTACGCGGTGCTCCAGCAGTTCGATCGCGAGTCGGACAGCATCATCACCATCGAGGACCCGGTCGAGTACCCGGTGCCGGGGATCGCCCAGATCCAGGTCAACCCCAAGATCGACCTGAACTTCTCGAGCGCCCTGCGCACCGTGCTGCGCCAGGATCCCGACGTCATCATGGTGGGTGAGATCCGCGACCTGGAGACCCTCGAGACCGCGACCAGCGCGGCGATGACCGGTCACCTGGTGCTCTCGACCCTTCACACCAACGACGCGGTCAGCACCGTGACCCGCATGATCGAGATGGGCATCCCCCCCTACGTGGTGGGGGGCACCGTCTCGGGCATCGTCGCCCAGCGCCTGATCCGATGCGTCTGCAGCGCGTGCAAGACGACGCGCAGCGCCACCGTCAAGGAGAAGGCGTTCCTGAACGTCCCCGTCGAGGAGGAGCTGACGCTCGCGGTCGGGACGGGCTGCGAGCGCTGCAACGGCACGGGCTACAAGGGCCAGCTCGGCGTCTTCGAGATCCTGCGCATCACCCGCCCCATCCAGAGCCTGATCAGCCGCGGTGAGCCGAGCACCGTCATCCAGGACGAGGCGAACCGCCTGGGGATGAACTCCCTGCTGGACGACGCCAAGGAGAAGGTTCTCAAGGGCCTCTCGACCGTGGACGAGGTCATCCGCTGCCTGGGCACCGGCACCAACTAGCAAGAAAGCAGCGGGGCGGCCTCTGGCCGCCCCGCTTTCATCGCCAGGCGCGCGGGGCGGCCACCCGCCGGACATAGACGGGGGTGGATTCCCTGGTGGGCTGGAGAATCAGCTGGATCTGGATGCTCGGCGGGTCGGCCGCGAGGTTCGAGAACAGAGGAGCGATGAGGGCGGGCGCGTTGTCGAAGTCCTTCACCCCGACCCGGAAGGGGTCGTAGTTCGCGATCGCGCGCTGAGGCCCCACGGTGGTCGAGACGCCGACGGGGTTGCCGGGGGGGACGTACTCGGTGCGCGTGAGGACGCCGAAGCCCGGCGAGCCTGGCTGCTGGGCCATCCGGTAGACGATGCGGCTGGTGGGGGTCCTGAAGTCGACGACCAGCGGGGTCGGCGGGACCATTGTGGTGGCCTGGTCCAGCTCCGCGGCCATTCGTTCCACGACCTCCACCCCGTCGTTGCCGCTTGCGAGCTCGCTGGCCACCATGCCCAGGGACTGGCCGAAGGTGCGGTAGCCGATGAAGAAGGCGCTGAGGAAGGCGGTGCTCAGCGAAAGGGCGAGCACCAGCTCCAGCAGGGTGAGGCCGGCTTCAGATTCCAGGTCGACGGCCATTGGTCACCCCCAACTTCCAGAAGCGCGTGAAGGACATGGTGGCGGTCGAGGGGGCGCCATTGACGGTCGGCCTCACGGTGACCGCGTACTCGGCCAGGTCGTAGGTACCGCCTCCCGCGTGGCCCGCCGTCGGGGCCTCGACCTGGCGAACCGAGACGTCCGCGTAGATGCTCTCGGTCCCCAAGGGCAGCGGGGCGAGGACCGTGGGCAGGGCGGGGTTGGTCCGCAGCGCCTTAAGCGAGGCGACCTGGGCATTCATGTACTGCTCGACGATCCTCGGCGACGCGACGGAGGCCGTGCTGCTCGCCGCGGCGCTGTCGAAGGTGGTGCGCAGGAGCTGGGCCGTCATCATCATGCCGATCAGCAGGATGACCCCCGAGATGGCGGCCTCGACGATGGTGAAGCCCCGTGCCCTCAGCCTCATCGCCGGTACTCCGTCACTTCGTACTGAGTGCCCGAGGCGACGGTCACCGTGACCAGCCGGCTGACGACCCCCCAGTCGGGGGTCGTGATCGAGGCCTTCGCCTGAAGGCTGCGAGTGCTCGGGCTTCCGCCCGACCAGCCAGGCCCGACGAAGTCGACCGAGCCTGTCGCAGAGCTCGTCGCCGTGAATCCCCCGTACTGGATCGCCAGATCGGCGAGCTTGGCGAACTCGATCGCGCTCGGGGAGGTGGTCGCGACGTCGGAGAGTTGCCGGGTGTTCCACTTGAAGAGCTGGTTGTTGATGAGGGACTCCGCGACCAGCTGCGCCTGGGTCCCTGCGAAGTTGGCGCGGCGCATCTCGGCCGCGAGGTTCAGCTGGGTCTGCAGCAGCCGGGTGAGGCCCGCGCCGGCGAGCCCCAGCGTCAGGACGATGAGGGCCGAGATCAGGACGACGTTGCCCCGCTCGCGGGGCCTGCGATCGATTGAGCGTGGTTGGCGAGTGGTTTTCACCCCAGGGTTATACCCGATCGAGCGTTGCTTCATCCCACCCGCGCGCGAGGGGCGAACTTGCCCCCCCGCAAGGGGAGTGTTAAGATTGCGGAGAGTATCCGACGGCGGGTCTTCTGGCCTGTCGTCGTTTTTGTATGTGCCTCCTGGCTTGACGGACTCGATTGTAAACGGTACATATACTTCCGTTAAGCTATGTAAATGACCGGACGGCCACCCGAGGAGCATGACGCGTGCAACGTGAACGACTGGATATCATCAAGGGCGAAACCGAAGCGATCGAGAAGCTCGACGCTGCCGAGACGGCGCCGGAGCCCGGCGACGCGAGTCCCGAGGAGGGCGGCGTCATCCCCGCCGTAGAGGCGGTCGAGGCGTCGGTCGCCCCGGATGCCGAAGCGCCGCAGGGTCCCCCGCTCAAGAAGACCTGGATGAAGCCCGAGCTCTTGATCGACGACGATCTCGGCGAGCTGCCGGGCGAGTACGAGCGCGATCGCGCCGTCCTCATGGTCCGCGACCCCTTCTGGGTCCACGCCTACTGGGACCTCGACGCGGAGTCGGTCACCCGGGCCAAGCTCGAGGGCGGCGCCCAGCTCACGCTGCGCGTCCACGACGTCACGGACCTCGTCTTCAACGGGGCCAACTCGCACTACCACTTCGACGTGGCCATGCCCTTCGATTTCCAGCGGGTGTGGTACTTCAACGTCCCGAACGACGGGCGCACCTACCTGGCCGAAGTCGGCTACCTGCGCCATGACGGCCGCTTCATCGCTCTGGCGCGCTCCAACGCCGGTACCACGCCCCAGTCCAAGATCTCCTCGATCATCTCGGATCGCTTCGTGGACCCCGAGGTGAGCCCTGGCGTCGCCGCGGCCCCTGCGCCCCAGGTCCAGCAGCCCTCGCCTCCCCCTGCCGCCCCTCGTGTCCCCGAGCTGGTGCCGCAGCAGCCCGCCCCCGCCATGGCGACCCCTGAGGTCGAGAGCGTCGAGCCCGCCCCCCAGAACCTCGAGATCAGCGAGCAGATGTACCGCCTCTCGCTGCGCGGCACGCCCTACTGGTCGGCCAACATCCCCAAGTACGGCGAGTTCCTGCTCGAGCGCGCGACCAGCTCGGAGGCCATGCCGCTCGCGGCCATGTCGAGCGCCCAGCACGCCCCCCAGCCCCCCGCCCCCCAGGCGAAGGACTTCTGGCTGGTGGCCGACTGCGAGCTGATCGTTTACGGCGCCACCGAGCCCGACGCCAAGGTGACCCTGCGGGGCCAGGCCGTCGACCTGCGCCCGGACGGGACCTTCACCCTGCGCTTCGCGCTGCCGGACGGCATGCACCCGATCCCCATCCACGCGGTGAACGCGGACGGGGACATGGAGCGCTCGCTCACCATCACCGTCTCCCGCAACTCCGTCGCGCCATAATCTCAGCCGTCTCAGTCTCGTCGCGAAAGGATCCCGCCCATGGCGATTGGCTATCTGGCAATGGTGCTGCACGCGCACCTGCCGTTCGTGCGCCATCCCGAATACAGCTTCTTCCTTGAAGAGGATTGGCTCTACGAGGCCATCACCGAGACCTACGTCCCGCTCATCGAGGTGTACGACGGCCTGATCGCGGATGGCATCGACTTCCGCATCACCATGACGCTCACGCCGCCCCTGGTCTCGATGCTCGCCGATCCCCTCCTCCAGAGCCGCTACGTCCACCACATCGACGAGCTGATCGAGCTCTCCGAGAAGGAGGTCGTCCGGACCCGCTTCGACGGGCACTTCAACTACCTGGCGCGCTACTACCTGGATCACTTCAAGCGCATCCGCCACATCTTCGTGGACCGCTACAAGGGCAACCTGGTCACGGCCTTCAAGAAGTTCCAGGACCTGGGCGTCCTCGAGATCGTCACCTGCGGGGCCACCCACGGCTTCTTGCCCCTGATGCAGATCACGCCGCAGGCGGTCCGTGCCCAGATCCTGGTGGCCGCCAACTCGTACGAGAGCCACTTCGGCCGCAAGCCCCGCGGCATCTGGCTGCCCGAGTGCGGCTACTATCCCGGGGTGGACCGCTACCTCAAGGAAGCGGGCATCAAGTACTTCTTCACCGACACCCACGGCCTGCTCAACTCGACGCCGCGCTCGCGCTACGGGGCCTACTCGCCCCTCTACTGCCCCAACACCGGGGTGGCGGCCTTCGCCCGCGACCAGGAGTCGTCCAAGCAGGTCTGGAGCTCGATCGAGGGCTACCCGGGCGATCCGATCTACCGCGAGTTCTACCGCGACGTCGGCTACGACCTGGACCTTGACTACATCGGTCCCTACGTCCAGCCGGACGGCACCCGGAAGAACACCGGGATCAAGTACTACAAGATCACCGGCAAGACCGATCAGAAGCAGCCCTACGACCCCTACTGGGCGCGCGAGCGCGCGGCGGTGCACGCCGGCCACTTCATGAACTGCCGCGAGCAGCAGATCGAGCACCTGTTCGGCGTGATGGGCAAGCCCCCCATCGTGGTCTCGCCCTACGATGCCGAGCTGTTCGGCCACTGGTGGTACGAGGGGCCCCAGTTCATCGACTTCCTGATCCGCAAGTCGGTCCACGACCAGAACGTCTTCAAGCTGACGACCCCCGCGGAGTTCCTGGAAGACAACCCGATCAACCAGGTCGCGACCCCCTCCTACTCCAGCTGGGGCGACAAGGGCTACGCCGAGTTCTGGCTCAACGAGACCAACGACTGGGTCTACCCGCACCTGCACGTCGCCGCCGAGCGGATGGTGGAGCTTGCGAGCCTCTACCGGAGCGACGGCAGCCCGCTGCGGACCCGGGCGCTCAACCAGTGCGCCCGCGAACTGCTGCTCGCGCAGAGCTCCGACTGGGCCTTCATCATGAAGACCGGCACCATGGTCGAGTACGCCGTCAAGCGTACCAAGAGCCACCTCAAGCGCTTCAACAAGCTCTACGACGAGATCAAGGGCGGGAGCATCGACGAGGACTGGCTCCACAAGTGCGAGTACCTCGACAACATCTTCCCGGAGATCGACTACCGGGTGTATCGCTGACCTGAAAGGGGATGGGGCCGAGGCCCCATCCCCTTTTTGTAACTTTAGTCACAAGTTAACACCTTTTTTACCGAGTTCTCGGCTGCCACGGCGATAAGTCTCTCGGATGGAATGGGAAACAATCCTTCAGGGAGGACTTCGCAATGATCAACGTCGCTGGCAACCTCAACGCCACCCGCATCAAGCCCCAGGCTCTGCCCGAGGCCAACCAGACGCACGTCGTCCGCAAGGGTGACACCCTGTGGGACATCTCGGCGGCCAAGCTCGGCGACGCCACCCGCTGGCCCGAGATTCACGAGCTGAACAAGAGCCAGATCAAGGATCCCGACCTGATCTACCCCGGCCAGGTCCTCAAGCTTCCCACCCTGCGCAAGCCGTCGCAGCCCACCAAGCCCTCGGTCCCTGCCCAGCCTCCGGTGTCGACCAAGCCGACCCAGCCCACGCAGCCGACCAAGCCTTCTGTCCCCGCCCAGCCTCCGGTCTCGACCAAGCCCACGCAGCCGACGAAGCCCCCCGTGTGCGAGAAGCCCGGCCAGGGCGGCGACGTGATCCTCTTCCCCACCAAGCCGACTCAGCCCACCAAGCCCTCGCAGCCCACCAAGCCCGCCGACCCCAAGTATCCGACCGTCGGCGAGTACGTGAAGGATCGCTTCGACAAGGCGGTCGACTCCACGGTCGACGTGCTGCACGGCGCCGCCGAGCTGGCCCTGCCCCCCGTGCTCCTGGGCGAGATGGTCGGCATCAAGGCCAAGAACTCCGCCGACGCCTACGGCCGGATCTGGGACCTCGAGATGGATCCCGCCGGCAACTGGAAGAACGAGGCCCGCAAGATCCGCGACGAGGAGTCGGCCGAGGCGGACGCCACGATCCGCAACCTCCCCGGCGTCCGCGCCATCCACGCCGCCGGCGATGCCATCGAGGACGCCGCCGAGTGGACCGGCGACCAGCTCAAGGCCGGCGCCAAGGCGGTGGCCGAGGTCCCCAAGGGCGCGGCCCGCGGTGCGGCCAAGGGCATCGGCGGCATCGGCGAGGCGCTCACCCGCTTCTCGAACTGGGCCCTCGGCGGCCTCAAGTAACCCACCCCCGCGTCCTCCTTTTCCATCCCATCCATCCCATCCCGGGCGTCGCCGCTTCCCGAAAGGGAGGCGGCGGCGGTCGTTTAATGAATTCTTTACCTCCCAACCTGGTAAGTTTCGCTTGCTGTGTGGGATAAAAGAACTATCGGTAGGAGGAGACCACCATGGCCATCGAATTCCGCAGCATCACCGTCAACAACAAGAGTGCCGTCCGAGGGAGCGCCCAGCAGGCCGAAGCCCCCGAGCGTCTCGAGGTCGGCGCCGATGCCAAGCCGGCGGCGCGCGGCGCGGTGATCAAGGGCGACGAGGCTGCCTTCTCTGTCTCCTCGCGCAAGCAGCCGACGACGACCGAGTACCCCACCGTCGGCGAGTACGTCAAGGATCAGTTCGACGAGAAGATGAGCGGCGTGCTCTCGGGCCTCCACCTGGTCGCCGAGACCCTGCCGCCCGTGCTCGTCGCCGAGATCGCGGGGATCCACGCCCAGCACAAGAAAGCCGCCCTCGAGCAGATCTGGCAGTTGCCGATGGATCCTGCCGGCAAGTGGAAGATCAAGGCCGAGAAGATCATGGACGCCGAGGCCGCCGCGGCGCGCGCCGAGGTGCGGGAGCTGCCCCTGGTCAAGGCCGTGAACAACGCGGGCCAGGCGATCGCAAACGGCGCCTCCTGGCTCGGCGGCCAGGTCGAGGCCGGGGTCAAGGGTTTGGTCTCCGGCATCGGCAACGTCTTCAAGAGCATCGGCAAGGCCATCACCCACGTGGGCAACTACATCCTCGACGGCTTCGTCTCGACGGGAGTCGCCGTGGGCAAGGGGGTCCAGGCGGTCGATCGCGGCATCGAGAACGGCGCCCGGGCCACCGGCGAGGCGGTCCGCGATGCGGGCACCACCCTGTCGCGCGGCGCGACCCAGGCCTACCAGGCCACCGCCGAGGGCCTGACCTGGCTTGGCGATCAGGCGGTGGAGCTGCCACGCACGGCGGCGCGCGGCGTCGCGCGCGGGATCGGGGATTTCGGCCAGGGGATGGTCGACTTCTCGGAGCGCAGCGAGGCGTATCTCGCCCCCTCGTACTAGACCCTTCGAAGCCCAAACGCCGAGCGAGCCGCCTCAGAGCGGCTCGCTCGGCGTTTGGGCGTTGATATTTAAGGGATAATTAACCGAAAACCAAGCAGGAAACCGGGCCTT